>NZ_DASQNA010000013.1 GCF_035645195.1 Paenibacillus sp.
AACGTGCCAACTATACAGTGTCGGTTCCCCGACGATTTCAATTGGAGTTATTTTCATGTCTTTTAAAAGAGCTTGTGTAAGTCTAAAAAATATCACGGATACTCTTCCTTTCACTGTTTCGCACTGGTTTCACATAACGTCTTCTGCATTCACGAACCCTGAAGGGGTTGTCCGCAGCTCCAGCTTCCTTCGAATCATCGTCTGCGGACCGAGGGGCAGCGTAGCTGGCCTGATGCGTGAATGCGGTGTTATATGATGCCGGACACTTCGGAGCTTTACCATCAAAAATCTTTCATTGCTCGATAGTCACCAGTCTTATGGAATTGACTTACCCCGATTACTTCATTAATATAACCCTTGATTTCAATGATTGGGCTCTCTATATCAATATTCTTATTATCTTCGTACATTTCCTCGGGAGCAAATACTGAGAGTAGGACTTCTTCCCCTGGTTTGATATCAAGTTTATTATCCCTTGCCTCTATTTTAAATTCATTCCCCTTCAAGCCTGTTCCGGTTATAATCGGGAAACTCAAATAAACATTATTCTGTTTTATTACTTGCTTGGATTTGTTATGCAGTCTAAGTGTATAATTTATCCCACGTGGATTTTCTTGATGCTCTACTATCTCCAAACTTATATTATCGATATCTTGCGAGGTAACTATAACTTCATTGTTACACCCCGCAATAATCAGGGAGAGTAAAAATATAACAAAACAAGTTAATGTCTCAATATTCCGCTTCATGAGTTACCCCCTAATCAAAAAATGTCCGGTTTCATATAACTTCTTATTTGTGTATTTCTGGTAATTCCTCCGCCTCGGTTGGATTTGCGTATAAATGTTCTGCGAAGTGCTGATATTCCGGCGGAGTCGTAGGCCCGTGCCGCATCAATCAAACTTGTGCAACCAGTACCGCCAGATGGCCAAGGTCCAATGATTGTTCAGGAACGGGACCAGCTCGTCTACACTGTGGAAGCGGCGGTGAACGTACCATTCGCGTTCTTTTTCACGGTGGGTGAGCTCGTCGCTGAAGCCGTAAAACAGGACTAGGTAGGTTGGCTGCTTGCGCACACGGAAAGCCTCGGCTTCGTCGGGCGTGCCAATGCGGACGTCGGCACGTTCGTGCACTTGTGCGAGCACGGTTTGAACGTCGGTCTCCCCGGTGCCGGAAAAAACGAGAATGCGCACCGAGGGGAAAAAGACATCCTTGAGCACGGTAAGCAGGATCATTAAAGCAAGCACGGCGAGGTAAAACATCTTTAGCTTTTTCCTCACGGAAGATCCCCCTCCCGCAGGGCATCCTGGCCAGCCATCAAACGATCTAACGGGCTTTGGATGCGCCGAATTTCCCGCGTGCTGACATGGGTGTACAGCTCCGTAGTCTTGACGTTCTTATGGCCGAGCAGCTCTTGGATGTGGCGCAAGTCGACGCCGGCCTCCAACAGATGGGTGGCGAATGAATGCCGCAGGCTATGGACGGTAACGTCTTTCTGGATGCGAGCCTTCGTTTTCGCCTGCTCGAACACTTTTTGGACGGATCGCTCGCTTAAGTGCCTTCGGGGGTCTTGGCCTGGGAACAGCCACGTTTCCGGACGCGCTTCGGCAAGGTATTGCTGCACCAGAGAGAGCGCGGCGGCGGAAAGCATGCTATAGCGGTCTTTCCGCCCCTTGCTTTGGCGTAAAAACACGGTGTTTCGTGCGAGGTCAAGATCTTGGACGCGCAAGCGAACGACTTCTCCGACGCGGAGCCCGGCTGAGTACGTGAGGGACAAGATCGCGCGATGCTTCAGGAACGTGACCGCCTGCAGCAGCCGCAGCACCTCCGCTCCGGACAATACATTCGGCAGCTTCTTTTCCCGCTTCGGGCGAACATATCGGACAGTGGCCGGTGCTTGTTTGCAAACGTGACGCATGTAGAACGACACCGCGCTGATCGCTTGATTGACGTAAGAATGGGAATGACCGGTTTGGAGCAGCCGTTCGCTGTATTGAGTCACGACGTTAGCATCCCACTCGGTAGGCGTCCCTTCCGCTGCGGCGAGGAATCGCCTGACATGACCCGCGTAAGCGCGGATCGTTTTTGCACTGTACCCTCGGAGCCGCAGCTCCTGCAGCAGGACGTCTAGGTCGCGATCGGCCTCTACAGTAGCGGAGGCAGCGGAAGTGTCAACGCCCCGCTCCGCTTCGATGCGAGACGACGAAGGCAGTTCGGCATAAAGAACCCAAGCGTTAGCCATCTCCGCGCCGCGAAACAATTCAAGAAGCGCCACCGCATTCGTTCGCGTGCGCGGCACGAGCCACATGCGTCGGTCCGGGTCGTATTCCCGGAACGGGATCGTCCGGATGTGCGAAAGCACCTCTTCGTCCCAAGGGCGCCATGCAATGCCAAGCCTACGCTCGTCGATCGCCGTGAATGTAACTTTCATGATACGATGTCCTCCTCATTATATGGGAACTTCCCTATTTTGGAAATAAAAAAGACCGCAACGCCCCGGCGGGCGTGCGGTCTCCGATGCTTTCGGAAGTCCGTGTAACGTCGTATAAAATTACCATACCATGGAAAGCTGGAAATGTCGAGGGGCGCCGCTCGCCGTGAATGGAGGGATGACCTCCGGTACAAAATAAGGGCGTCGCGGTACGCCGCGTTCACATACGAAAGGGGTAGACGAACGATGGCTAAGCAAAGAAACAAGCAAAAGCAGCAACAGCAGCAAGATCAAGGCGGTCTGACCGGCGCAGTGAAGCAAGTGACGAAGTCCGTAAAGAACGCCTTCACGGGCGGCAACGACAACCAGCAGTAACAAAGCGAAGGGAACGCGTCCGGCTTCGCGGCCGAGGCGTTCCCTTGCTCCATACATAAGTTAGAATAAGGACAATTGATTCGTTTCCGGCAGGCCGCGGAAGCAGCCCATCCCGGTCAGCAGCTCGATGATCGTCTTGGACGCCTTCGAGCGCTGCTGGAAGTCCTCGATCGAGAGGAACGGACCGCCTTCGCGAGCGGCGGCGATGTTGCGGGCCGCGTTCTCGCCGATGCCGGCCACCGCGGAGAACGGCGGAATGAGCGAATCGCCGTCAACCAAAAATTTGCGCGCATCCGACTTGTACAAGTCCAAAGACTTGAACGTAAACCCGCGCGCGGTCATCTCCAACGCCATCTCGAGCGGAGAAATCATATTCTTCTCCTTCGTCGTAGCGTTGAAGCCCTTCTCTTCGATCTCGATGATTTTCGCAAGAATGGCGTCATAGCCTTGCGCGAGCAGGTCGAGATCGAAATCTTCCGCACGCACCGTAAAGTACGTCGCGTAGTATTGAATCGGGTAGTACACCTTGAAGAACGCCGTCCGCACGGCGGAAATGACGTACGCGGCTGCGTGCGCCTTCGGGAACATGTACTCGATGCGCAGGCACGAGTCGATGTACCATTTCGGCACGCCGCATTTTTTCATTTCTTCGATCCATTCGTCCGTGAGGCCTTTGCCCTTCCGTACGCTTTCCGTAATTTTAAACGCGAGCGCCGCGTCCATTCCGGCTTTATAAATCAAGTACAGCATGATGTCGTCGCGGCAGCCGATAACCGTCTTGATCGTACAGGTGCCGTTCTTGATCAGTTCCTGCGCGTTGCCGAGCCATACGCCGGTGCCGTGCGACAGACCGGAAATTTGGAGCAAGTCGGCGAACGTTTTCGGCTGCGTTTCTTCTAACATCTGGCGGACGAAGCGCGTCCCCATCTCCGGCACGCCATACGTCGCGACCGGGGAACGAATTTGCTGCGGCGTCACGCCGAGCGCCTCCGTCGACGAGAAGATGCTCATTACTTTCGGGTCGTTCATCGGGATCGTCGTCGGGTCGACGCCGGTCAAATCCTGCAGCATCCGCATCATCGTCGGATCGTCGTGCCCGAGAATATCGAGCTTGAGCAGGTTCGCGTCGAAGGCGTGGTAGTCGAAGTGCGTCGTTTTCCAATCCGCCGACGTATCGTCCGCCGGGAACTGCACCGGGGTGATGTCTTCGACTTCGATATAATCCGGAACGACGACGATGCCGCCGGGATGCTGGCCGGTCGACCGCTTCACGCCGGAGCAGCCGAGCGCGAGCCGGCTTTCTTCGGCGCTCCGCCAGCGGACCGCCTTCTCTTCCTCGTACTTCTTCACGAAGCCGTACGCCGTCTTCTCGGCGACGGTGCCGATCGTGCCGGCGCGGAATACGTTCTTCTCGCCGAACAGCACCTTCGTGTAGTTATGCGCATGCGGCTGGTATTCGCCCGAGAAGTTCAGATCGATATCGGGAACCTTGTCGCCTTTGAAGCCGAGGAACGTCTCGAACGGGATGTCCTGCCCTTCGCCCTTGAGCGGCTTGCCGCAGCGCGGACAGTCCTTGTTCGGCAGGTCGAAGCCCGAAGGATACGAACCGTCGAGGAACCATTCGCTATATTGGCACTCCAGGCACAAGTAGTGCGCCGGCAGCGGGTTCACCTCGGAGATGCCGAGGAACGTCGCGACGACGGACGAGCCGACGGAGCCCCGGGAGCCGACGAGATACCCATCTTCGTTCGACTTCTTTACGAGCCGTTCGGAAATGAGGTAGTTCGCCGAGAAGCCGTATTTGATGATCGGGACGAGCTCCTTCTCGAGCCGCGCCGTGACGACCTCCGGGATCGGATCGCCGTACAGCTTGCGCGCGGTGTCGTAGCACTTGCTGCGAATCTCTTCCTCAGCGCCGTCGATGATCGGCGTGAACAGCTTGTCCGGGAACAGCTCGAACGTTTCGAACCGGTCGGCGAGCTCCGACGTGTTTTTCACAACCACTTCGTGCGCGACGTCATCGCCGAGGAACGAAAATTCCGCCAGCATCTCCTTCGTCGTCCGGAAGTGCGCCTCCGGCTTGCGCTGATCCTTCAGCGGGCTGAAGCCGGTGATGCCGTGAATCGTAATGTCGCGGAATAGCTTCTGGCGCGGGTGCGCATAGTGTACGTTGCCGGTCGCGACGACCGGTTTGCCGAGCTTCTTGCCGATCGCGAGCACCGTTCGGATCGCCTGCTGCAGCTGCGCGGCGCTGCCGACGAGCCCTTTGTCGACCAAATGTTCGTAGAACGTCAGCGGCTGAATTTCGAGCACGTCGTAAAACTCCGCCACGCTCTCCGCTTCTTCGAGCGATTTGTTGAGCACCGCTTCGAAAAACTCGCCCTTCTCGCAGCCGGACATGACGAGCAGTCCTTCCCGCAGCTCTTCGAGCTTCGACTTCGGAATGCACGCGACCCGGTTGAAATATTCGGTATGCGACAACGAAATAAGTTTATATAAGTTCTTCTTGCCGACCGCATTGAGCGCGTAAATGTTGCAGTGGAACGGTCGCGTATTGGACAAATCGGTGCCGACATAATCGTTCAGCTGCGACAGCACCTTCATATTCCGGCCGTCCGCCTCTTTGAGCAAATGCGTCAGCACTTCGCCGAGCGCCTTCGAGTCGTCGATCGCGCGGTGATGGCTCTCTAGCGACACTTTGAACTTGTCGGCGAGCGTGTTGAGACGATGGTTTTTCATCGATGGGAACAACAGCCGCGCCAACTCGAGCGTATCCAGCACCGGATTCGGCATTTCCGGCAAGCCGTGGCGTTTGCACGCCGCCTGCAAGAAGCCGGTATCGAATCGCGCGTTATGCGCGACGAGCACTGCGTCCCCGACCCATTCGACGAACTTCGGAATGATCTCGGATTCCTCGGGAGCGCCCGCGACCATGTCGTCCGTAATGTTCGTCAGCTGCGTGATGTTGTACGGAATTTTCTCGTGCGGGTCGATGAACGTTGCGAACTCGTCGACAACTTTGCCGTCGACCATTTTGACGCCGGCGAGCTCGATGATTTTGTTGTTCACGACCGACAGACCCGTCGTCTCGACGTCGTACACGACGTACGTCGCGCCCGCGAGCGGCCGATCGTCCGGCTTCAGTACGACCGGGACGGCGTCGTTGACGACGTTCGCCTCCACGCCGTAAATCATCTTGATGCCGTTCTTTTTCGCGACCTTCGCCGCTTCCGGGTACGCCTGCACTGCCGCGTGGTCGGTGATCGCGATCGCTTTGTGGCCCCATTTGGCAGCCAGCTTCACGTATTCGCCGATGTCGCTCACCGCGTCCATCGTGCTCATCGTCGTGTGCAGATGAAACTCCACGCGCTTCTCCGCGGCGTCGTCCATCCGCTCCGGCGGCGCGAGCACCTCGTTCAGGTCGTTGACCATCATGACGAGCTCCGGTACCTGCATGAATCGGTCGTACTCGACCTTCCCGCGCAGACGTACCCATTTGCCGACGGTAAGCAGCTTCAGCGTCTTCACGTCTTCCTTCGTTTTGGCGAAGCATTTGCACTGGAGCGAATCCGTGAAGTCGGTGATCGAGAACTGGAACAGCGTGCTGCCGTTGCGCAGCTCCTTCACCTCGAGCTGGAAGACGGTGCCCTGAATCGTAACCTTCTTCTCTTCTTCTTGGATGTTCTGGATCGGCACCGGCTGGTCTTTGATGTCGTAGCCGTACATCAGCTTATCCGGCGCATCGCTGGCCGCCGGCTCCGGTTCGCCCCCGTACGCCGCCTCGGACAGCAGCTCCTGGGTGAACATCCGCTCTTCCTCCAGGATTTTCGCCTGAAACCGTTCGTACTCCTCCGCCCGGTTTTCCGTAACGGAAAATTTCACGCGCAGCTCGCGCGCGAAATATTTCGAGTAGAACGTCTTGATCAGCTCGTCGACGCCTTTCTTCTTCGCCAGCTCCAGCGCGGTGTTGTCCAGCAGCGTCACATTGACGAGGTTGCCTTCCGTCTCCACCTTCGCCTTCGCCAGCCAGCCGTTGACCGATGCGACCTCGCGCTGCGCCCAATCGACGAACAGCGGCCAATACGCGTCGATCAGCTCGGCGTCCGCGACCTCCGGATCGTAGACGAGCACGAAGCGAATCGCAGCGACCTGCGCGAACCGCTCGACGACCGCCTTGCAGAACGCGCGGTACACGTCCGCAGGCACGAGCGTCGATTTGCGCAGGACGAACGTCCACTCGCGGTTCGTCCGGCTCGTCTCCACCCGATCGATATACCCGTCCCGAAAAAAAGAATCGATTACGTCGGTCGGGATGCCCGCCTGCTTCATCAGAAGCTCGAATCGATTCCGTTTGTCAGCCACAACGCTCAAAAGGGTCTCCTCCTACATCTCATACTTTTGCAACCGGCCCTCTTGACTCTGCAACTTTGCCTCTTTAGTTTGTGAAAACGCAGCGCGAACGCAGCCGTCCCCGGGAGAATACCGGGACCGGCGCGTCCGCGCGGCGGGAAAAGCTTAGTACGCCCGAGCGAAGGCGACCGTATGCTTGGCGTCGCCGCCGCACACGAGACATTTCGTTTTGCGTTCGGTCGGCTCGAACGGAATGTTCCGGCTCGTCGCGCCCGTTTCTTCCTTCACTTTGGACTCGCAGTCGCGCGAGCCGCACCAGCCGGCGAGGACGAAGCCTCTCAGCTTCTCGTCGTTCGCCTTCAGCTCGTCCAGCGTGTCGACGCTGCGAAGGTTTTCGTTCATGAATTGCAGCGCCCGCGCATACAGCTCCGCGTGCACGTCGTCCAGCATCCGCTGCACTTCGGCAACGATGTTGTCCAGCGCGACGATGCGCTTCTCGCCACTGACGCGCGAAGCGAGGACGGCTTGTCCGTTCTCCAAGTCGCGCGGCCCGAGCTCGATGCGAACCGGAATGCCGCGCATTTCGTACTCGTTGAACTTCCAGCCCGGGCTCAGGTCCGAACGATCGTCCATCCGGATGCGCACGCCCGCTTTCTTCAGGTCGGACAGCACTTCGGCCGCCTTCGCCAGCACCGGCTCGCGCTTCGCCGGCGGACCGATCGGGATGAGCACCGCCTGCGTCGGCGCCACCTTCGGCGGCAAGACGAGACCTTTGTCGTCGCCGTGCACCATGATCAGCGCGCCGATGAGCCGCGTGGACACGCCCCAAGAGGTCGTATGCACGAACTGCTGCTTGTTCTCGCGGTCTAAATATTTAATGTCGAAGGCGCTCGCGAAATTCGTGCCGAGGTAGTGCGACGTACCGGCTTGGACGGCCCGTCCGTCGCGCATCATCGCCTCGATCGAATACGTGTCGACCGCGCCGGCGAACTTCTCCGATTCCGTCTTCTGCCCGACGATGACCGGAATCGCCAGCACGTTCTCGACGAATTCGCGGTACGTCTCTAGCATGAGCATCGTTTCCTTACGCGCGTCTTCCTCGTTCTCGTGCGCCGTGTGGCCTTCTTGCCACAGGAACTCGCTCGTCCGAAGAAACGGCAGCGTCCGCTTCTCCCAGCGCACGACGTTCGCCCACTGGTTGATCAGGACCGGCAAATCGCGGTACGAGTGAATCCACTTCGCGTACATATGCCCGATCATCGTTTCCGACGTCGGACGAATGGCGAGACGCTCCTCGAGCTTCTCCCCGCCCGCCTCGGTCACCCACGGCAGTTCCGGATTGAAGCCTTCGACGTGCTCCTTCTCTTTCTCGAAGAAGCTCTCCGGGATGAATAACGGGAAATACGCGTTCCGGTGACCCGTCGCCTTGAACCGGTCGTCGAGCTGACGCTGGATCAATTCCCAAAGCTCGTAGCCGTCCGGCTTAAAGACGATACAGCCGCGCACCGGCGCGTAATCCATCAGATCCGCCTTGCGGATCGCATCCAAATACCAACGGGAAAAATCTTCGCTCTGCGGCGTAATTTCCCGATTGCCTGCCTGATTGTCCGTGTTTTTCGTCATTAGACCCGTTACCCCCGAAACAAACGCAAAATATCGTTATATGTGACAGCGACCATAAGCAGCATCAGCATCGCGAAGCCGATGAAGTGGACGAGGCTTTCCCGATCGCGGTCGATCGGCCGGCCGCGAATCGCCTCGAGGCCGAGGAACAGCAGTCGGCTTCCGTCCAGCGCCGGCACCGGCAGCAGGTTGAAGATCGCCAGGTACAAGCTCAGCATCGCCGCCCACCACGTGTAATACAAAAGGCCGGCGTTCGCAAGCTGCAGCGTCATTTCCGCCATGCGGACCGGTCCGCCCAAGTCGTCCAGCGTGAACTGGCCGAGAACGAGCATTTTGAAGCCTTCGAAAATGGTTACCGTCGCCGCCCACATCGTCGTGAAGCCGTTCGTCAGCCCTTCCTGCAGCGTGGCCGGCCGGGTGAGCGGCATCATTTCGACGCCGACGCGGATTTGCGCATTGCCGTTCGGATCCTCCGCCTCGATCGGCGTCATCTCCACGGCCACAGGTTTTCCGTCGCGCAGCACGACCCACTCCATCGGCTGGTCGGGAGACGAGGTGACGAGCTCGCGGATTTTCGACGAATTCGGCCCGATCTCGATGCCGTTGATCGATTGAATGATGTCGCCCGAACGAATGCCCGCCGCTTCCGCCGGTTCGCCCGGCGTTACCTTGTTGACGACGACGTTCACCGCGACGCCGTTGAGGAACGCGAAGGCGATGAACAAGCCCGCCGCCAGGATGACGTTCATCATCGGGCCGGCGAATATCGCCATCGCCCGCTGCCGCACCGTCTTGCCGGCGAACTGGCGATCCCACGGCGCGATCTGCATCGCTTGGCCGCGGGCGATCGTCACCGCTTCGGGATCGATCCGATACCGCTCTTCGATGCCGTCGACGTCGAGCCGAAGCTCCAGCCGATGCTCGAGGTCGATCGATTTCACCTCGCCGCGCACCGCGTTCATCCGCTCGTCGATGCGGTCGAGATACAGCCGCTTGACGACGTCGCCGTCCGCCTCCACCGCGATCGTCTGGCCGGGCGCGACGTTCACCGTCTCCGGATCCTCGCCCGCCATGCGGACGTAACCGCCGAACGGAAGCAGCCGCAGCGTATATTTCGTCTCGCCTCTGCGGAACGCGAACACCTTCGGGCCGAAGCCGATCGCGAATTCGCGCACGAGAATGCCCGCCCGCTTCGCGAAATAAAAATGACCCCACTCATGAATCGTCACCAACACGAAAAACAGTAAAACCGTCAGGGCGATGTTCTGCGGAGTCAATTGAGCCGTCATCAAAGTAAGCCGTTCCTCCTTACGCTCCCGGATGCAGCACATCCCAATCCCGGGGCAGTATGTCCTTATAGCTTACCATTATTCCCGAGGACGCTTCAAGAGAACGGAAACCGGGAGAAATTTCACAATTTTGCCGCGAAATCCCTTGCCCACGCGTCGGCTTCCCGAATCGCGCCGAGATCGGCCGCGCCGACGACGTCGTGCTTCGCGAGCGTCGATTCGACGATCGACTCGATCGCAAGGAACGGCACGGCGCCGGATAAGAAACGCGACACCGCGACCTCGTTGGCGGCGTTGAACACCGCCGTCGCCGTCCCGCCCGCGCGGCCCGCTTCATACGCGAGGCGCATCATCGGGTACCGCTCGAAGTCCATCGGGCGGAACGTGAGCTTGCCGAGCGCCGCGAGGTCCAGCGAATCGGCCGGCGAGCTCGGCCGTTCCGGGAAGGTAAGCGCATATTGGATCGGCACCCGCATATCCGGAACGCCCAATTGCGCGATGACGCTTTTATCTAAAAATTCGACGTACGAGTGAATGATCGATTCCGGGTGGACGAGCACGCGAATGCGGTCGTAGTCGACGCCGAACAGCCAATGCGCCTCGATGACCTCGAGGCCCTTGTTCGCCATCGTCGCCGAATCGATCGTCACCTTCGCGCCCATCGACCAGTTCGGATGCTTCAGCGCGTCGGCGACGGTCACGTTCGCGAGTTCGTGCCGCCCGCGGTCGCGGAAGCTGCCGCCGGACGCCGTCAGCGTCAGCGCCAGCACATCGTCGATGCGCGAGCCGTTCAGCGATTGGAAGATCGCGGAATGCTCGCTGTCGACCGGGATGAGCGGCACGCCGCGCAGCCGCGCGCGCTCGGTGACGATGCGGCCGGCGGCGACGAGCGTCTCCTTGTTGGCGAGCGCGATCGCCTTGCCCGCGTCGATGGCGGCGAGCGTCGGCTCGCAGCCGGCGCTGCCGACCATCGCCGACACGACGACGTCGGCGTCGTTCTCCGCCGCCACCGCGCGCACCCCTTCGTCGCCGTACAGGACGCGGGTGCCCGCCGGCACGAGCGCCGCGAGCCGCTCGGCATGCGCCTTCGTCGCGACCGACACGATCTCCGGCCGGAACCGGTGCGCCTGCTCCACGAGCAGCTCCACGTTCGAGCCCGCCGCGAGCGCCGCCACGCGAAACCGCTCCGGATGATGCGCCGCGATGTCGAGCGTTTGCGTGCCGATCGAGCCCGTGCTTCCCAAAATCGCGATTGTTTTCATGAAACCTCTCCTATTGCGGCAGCAGCCCGAGCAGATGGACGAACGGAAACACGATGATCCACGAATCCGTCCGGTCCAGGATGCCCCCGTGGCCGGGCAAAATCGTGCCGGAATCTTTAATGTTGCGCACGCGCTTGTACGCGGATTGGATCAGATCGCCGAGCTGGCCGAGAACCGACACGAGCAAGCCGATGGCGACGGCTTCCCGCACGGTGAGCAGTTCGGGGCGAATCATCGCGAACGCGACCGCCGTCGCGATCGACACGAGGATGCCGCCGACGGCGCCTTCCACCGTCTTCTTCGGCGAAATCGACGGCCACAGCAGCTTCTTCCCGAGCAGCCTGCCCGCGAAATACGCGCCGACGTCGGTCAGCCAAATGCAGCCGAACAGCAGCAGCGTCCAGAAGAGCCCCTCCGGCATCCAGCGCGTGTAGATCATATAGTGAAACCCGACGCCTATGTAAACGACACCGATAAACAGCAGCGCGATTTTATCGATGCTCGTCCGATTTTGCGAAATGACCGTCAGCGCGAAAAACAAAAACATGAGCAGCCAGACGACCGTCTGCTGCGGCGGCACGCTCCAGCCGAACAGCATGTTCCATGGCACGACCAGATACAGGATGCCGGCGAAGCCGACGAGCGACGCGGGTTCCCTCGCTTTGGCCCCGTTCAGCCTCACGAACTCCTGGTAGGCGATGACCGCCAGCAGCGTGATTAGCAGCGTATACCAGCCGCTGCCCGCGGCCAGCATCGTCAGAAAGAAAAGCGCGGCAAGCAATCCCGTAATGATGCGTTGACGCATGTCAGCCGTACTCCCTTCTTCGCCGCCTCCGTTACAGCTTCCCGTATCGGCGCGCGCGCCCTTGATAAGAACGAATGGCTTCGTGGAAATGCTCCGTACTGAAATCCGGCCAGAACACGTCAGTAAACCAGAGCTCCGTATACGCGAGCTGCCATAGCATGAAGTTGCTGATGCGCACCTCGCCGCTCGTCCGGATCAGCAGGTCGAGCTCCGGCAAACCGTCCGACTGCAAAAACGCGTTGATATCGGCTTCCGTCAGCTCATCGGGGTCGAGCCGGCCGTCCCTCGCCGCCTCGGCGACTTGACGCATGCCGAGCAGCAGCTCGCGGCGGCCGCCGTAATTCATCGCAAAATTCAAAATAAGTCCGGTATTATGCCGAGTCTCCTCGATGGCCGCATCGACCGCCCGCAGCGTATGCTCAGGGAGCCCTTCCCGCTCTCCCATCATGCGGATGCGCACGTTTTTCGCCTTCAGCTCCTCGATTTCCAGCGGAAAAAATTCTTGAGGCAGCTTCATGAGAAAATCGACTTCTTCTTGCGGACGCTTCCAATTTTCGGTCGAGAACGCGTACAGCGTTAACGCCTTGATGCCGAGCGCATCGGCGGCGATCGCGATCGTCTTGACGTTCTTCATGCCGGCTCGGTGGCCGGCGATGCGCGGCATCCCGCGCTGCCGGGCCCACCGCCCGTTGCCGTCCATGATGATGGCGACATGCTTCGGAACGTTGTCAAGGCGCACCGGCTCGTCCGTCGACGGCTTCTTTCCCTCTCGGAACCACCCGAAAAGACGGTTCATGACGCTTCCCCTTCCGCTTCCCGCGTTAACGTGTTTATGCAACAACCCCCTGCCGCATGAAGCCAGGGGGCCGTTCGAGTACGATCACACTTCCATGATTTCCTTCTCTTTAGCGGCAAGCACTTTGTCGACTTCCGCCACGAACCGGTCGGTCAGCTTTTGGATGTCGTCCTGATGGCGCTTGGACTCGTCCTCCGAAATCTGATCCTTCTCCAGCTTCTTGATGTCGTCGTTCGCGTCGCGGCGAATGTTGCGGATCGCTACCTTCGCCTCTTCGCCGAACTTTTTCGTCATTTTCACGAGGTCCGCACGGCGTTCCTCCGTCAGCGGCGGCATCACGAGGCGGATCGCGTTCCCGTCGTTCGTCGGCGTAATGCCGAGATCCGATTTCATGATCGCCTTCTCGATCGCCGAGAGCGAGCTCTTATCCCACGGCTGGATGAGCAGCGTGCGAGAATCCGGCGTATTGATGTTCGCCAGCTGGTTGACCGGCGTCGGCGTGCCGTAATATTCGACTTGGATGCGGTCGAGCAGCGCCGGCGTGGCCCGGCCCGCGCGCAGCGTGGACAGGTCGCGCTTCAGCGCGCCGATCGCTTTCTCCATCCGTTCTTCTGCGTTCTTCTTAATCGTTGCCGGCATAGAAATTACACTCCCTTCAAGATCGTCGTGCCGATTTTTTCGCCCTGCACGACGCGGCGAATGTTCCCCGGTTCCGAGATCGAAAACACGACCAACGGAATGTTGTTGTCCATGCACAAGGAGGCTGCCGTCGAATCCATAACGCCAAGGTTTTGGTTCAGCATTTCCATATACGTAAGCGTATCGTATTTGACTGCTTCCTTGTTGACGAACGGATCCGCGGAGTAGACGCCGTCGACTTTGTTTTTCGCCATCAAGATCACTTCCGCTTCGATTTCGGCGGCGCGCAGCGCAGCCGTCGTATCGGTCGAGAAGTACGGATTGCCCGTGCCCGCGGCGAAAATGACGACGCGTCCTTTCTCCAAGTGCCTCATGGCCCGGCGGCGAATGTACGGTTCGGCCACCTGCTGCATGTTGATCGACGATTGAACGCGCGTCGGCACGTCCAGCTTCTCCAAGGCGTCTTGAAGCGCCAAGGAATTCATAACGGTCGCAAGCATGCCCATATAATCGGCGGTCGCGCGGTCGATGCCTTTGGCGCTGCCGGAAATGCCGCGCCAAATGTTGCCGCCCCCGACGACCACGGCCACCTCGACGCCAAGCCGCACGACTTCCTTCACCTGTTCGGCGATCGTCGAAATCATTCCCGCTTCGATGCCGTACCCCGCTTGGCCCGCGAGCGCTTCGCCGCTCAGCTTCAATACGACACGCTTGTAAACCGGTTTACTCAAATTGCCCAGCCTCCGTTTCGCTTCCCGTAAAGCACCTGCTTCTTCTCTTAAAAAAGAAGGAACACGCCGTGTTCCTTCCGTCTCTTCTTACTTGTTCACTTGCGCCATGACTTCTTCGACGAAGTTATCCTGTTTCTTCTCCAGGCCTTCGCCGAGCTCGAAGCGGACGAAGCGGCGGATCGAGATGTTCTCGCCGATGGTGGCGATCTTTTCGTTCACGAGCGTTTGGATCGTTTTTTCCGGATCTTTGACGAACGTCTGCTCCAGCAAGCAGAACTCTTCGTAGTACTTGCTCATGCGGCCTTCGACCATTTTGTCGACGATGTGCGCCGGCTTGCCTTCGTTGAGTGCTTGCGCGCGGAGAATTTCTTTCTCCTTCTCAAGCTCTTCTTGCGGCACTTCTTCGCGGGTTACGTACTTCGGGCTCGCTGCCGCGATTTGCATCGCGACGTCTTTCACGAACTCGCGGAACGAATCCGTCTTCGCGACGAAGTCCGTTTCGCAGTTAACTTCTACAAGAACGCCGATCCGTCCGCCAGCGTGAATGTACGACTCTACGAGACCTTCCGTCGCGATCCGGCCCGCTTTGTTTTTCGCTGCGGCGAGACCCTTCTCGCGAAGAATTTCGCTCGCTTTCGTCAAATCGCCGTTCGCTTCCTCGAGTGCCTTTTTGCAATCCATCATGCCTGCGCCCGTCTTTTCGCGCAGTTCCTTTACCAATGCCGCAGTAACCGCCATTATGGTATCCTCCTTTATATGGTAGAGCGTTAGTCTATGTATCCGAAAAAAAGGGGAGTGATCGGTTTGATCAACCCCCACCCACCCTTTTCTTAGGTCTTACATTCCATTATGCGCTCGTTTGCTCGCCTTGATGCGCTTCGATCACGGCGTCCGCCATTTTCGACGTGAGCAGCTTGACGGCGCGAATCGCGTCGTCGTTACCCGGGATGACGTAGTCGATCTCGTCCGGATCGCAGTTCGTGTCGACGATGCCGACGATCGGGATGCCGAGCTTGCGAGCTTCGGCAACGGCGATGCGCTCTTTGCGCGGGTCGATGATGAACACCGCGTCCGGCATGCCGCGCATATTCTTAATGCCGCCGAGGAACTTCTCGAGGCGCTCGTGTTCTTTCTTCAGCAAGATGACTTCCTTCTTCGGGAGCAGGTCGAACGTGCCGTCCGCTTCCATACGCTCAAGATCTTTCAAGCGGTTAATCCGCTTCCGGATCGTTTCGAAGTTCGTCAGCGTGCCGCCGAGCCAGCGCTGGTTGATGTAGAATTGACCGCAGCGAGCGGCTTCTTCCGCAACCGAATCTTGCGCTTGCTTCTTCGTGCCCACGAACAAGATCGTGCCGTTGTTTTCTGCGACGGATTTGACGAAATTGTAAGCCTCTTCGACCTTCTTAACCGTCTTTTGCAAATCGATAATGTAAATCCCGTTACGTTCCGTGAAGATGTACTTGTCCATTTTCGGGTTCCAGCGACGAGTTTGGTGACCGAAGTGCACGCCCGCCTCCAGAAGCTGTTTCATGGAAATTACTGCCATCTTACACGCACCTCCTCTAAAATGGTTTTTTTGGCCTCCGCCCTCCGCATCTTTCCCCCGGACTTCCGCCGAGCGGAAGCACCCCGAAGAAAATTGGAAAGGCGTGTGATTTTTCACACCGTCAACAAATATACCATATCCACCGAGTTGTTCGCAACCTTCATTTCTCAAAAAAACGCCGTCCTCCGCATCCATATGCTGGATCGGCGGAACCGGCGTCGTTACGGCGTCGTCAGCGCTTCGATGAGCTCGTCCGTCGTCGGAACGCGGTCGAACCGGTAATGCTTCGCTTGGACCTTACCGGCGAGTCCCCGCTCCTGCATTTCGAACAGGAAGCCGTTGTAATCGTCCACCAGCCCGAGCTCGTACACAAGCTTCGCCACGTCCTTCAGCTCCGAGCCGGAGCCCACCGTGAAGGCGTAGACGACGGCCGGCTTCGCCGCATCCTCGGGCGCCGCGCCTATCGCTCCTTCCGCCTCCAGCTCGGCGCGAAGACGTCGCTCCGCCTCGGCCGCCCGCTCCTGCATCTGCTGCTCCGTAAACCAGGCCACTCGGGCGTCCTTCAGCACATAGCCGCTCGCGGCCGCAGCCGCTTCCAACTGAGCTTCGGACATCGGACCGGCCGACGACTCGCCGATGGAAGCGAGCTGCAGCAGCACCGATCCGGCGATGAGGCCCGTCCCGAGCCCGTACAGATACGATTTACGGCTGACCATGCTGCGGTTCCTCCTGTTTGGCGAGCCCGATAATCAGCTGTACCTCGCCTTTGTTTTTCCCAAGTTTCTTCGCGATATATTCGATCGATTTGCCGGCGTCGTACAGCTCGAACAGCTCCTGATACCGAGCCTTGACGGTGCCGGCGAAACGCGAAGAACGCGGCGCCTTCGCTTCGTCGTCCGCCGCGGAGACCGCAGGCGCGCCTGCCGCGGGAACGCCTGCGCTTTCCGCCGCGGACGACGCTGCCGGCACAGGAGGCGAAGCCTGCGCTAGCGCGGCGGGAGCGGCGGGCTCCGGCCGAACGGCTTCCGCGAACGCGCTCCCCGCAGAGGCGGAGCGAGCCGAGTCGACGGCCGCGGCGGCGGGCGGCGCGGCTTGCTTCTCGAGTTGCTCGATTCTCGACAGCAGCGACGAGGTCCGCTTCTCGTGCTCGCGCTTCATGTCGCCGACCATGCGGAGCAGCTCTTTGTTTTCTTGTTCGATTTCGTCCGCGAACTGCTGCAGCGTATCGCCCATGGAATCGAGAAACTCCTCCGGCGCCGGCTTCCGCTCCTGCGTGCGGGGCAGCAGCGACGCGTAGAGCAAAATCACGAGACCGAGCAGCGAGACGATCATCCACATTTGCAACGGCCTTCACCCTAACTTTCCGCTTCCTATAATGAAATATCGATATGCCGTCCCTTGAACGGATGACCCGGTTCCGCCGCGCCGCGGCGTTCGTCATCGTCCGCCTTCCGCCGGCGGGCGTTCCCCTCGCGCGCGCCGCTTCGCGCGCCTCCGCCGTCCTCCCGCACGTTCAGGAAGTCGGCGCCGTCCGCGCGAACGGCTTGCGTTCGCTCCCGCTCCGCCCGCTTCGCGGTTTGGTTCGCGAGCGACGCTTGGTCGTAGCCCGGTTTTTGGTTGAGCTGATTTTGAACGTTCGTCGCTTCGGTGGTGCGCGGGACCGCGATTTGCATTTCGACGCCTTTCATGCTCATCTTCCCTACCCCCGTTTCCGAGCGCCGCCGTCGCCGGCGACGGCGTCACATGTGCGAAGATAACGTAATTTCGCCCCCCTGCAATTGGAAGGCCACGCGCGTCGTAGAATCCTTAATGAATCGGGTATATCGTCCGATGACGACTTTCGTTCCGGCGTATACCGTGCCTATGATTTCGACCTTCGCTTTTTCGATGTCTTCCAGGCTCGATTCGATCTCCCAGATTCGCTCCTTCGCCGCCGTCAGCTCCTCCGTCGTCGCTCGTCTCGCGGTTTGCAGCTTGGAGCGCATTTCGAGCTTCTCCTGCGTCAGCGTGCCCGCGGCCGCCATCTGATCCAGCAGCGTCAGCGCCTTCTCCGTTTTGTCCAAATTTTCGGAAATTTGTTTGATCGCCGAACGCAGCTGCACCAATTCCGCCCGCAGCTCCGGGCTGACGCCGACCTCGAGCGCCGTCGCCGTGGACGTCGTATTGCCGACCGTCCTCGCCTGGATATACTCTCCCGCTTGGACGCTGCCGCCGACGATCAGCCCCTTGGTTCCTTTGCAGACGACGCTTTTGCCGGCTCTGACGTTCGAATGCAGAATGCTTTGGCTGACGATGACGTTTTGGCCCGCGTAGACGTTCGCTTCCTGCATGAACGAGCTTTTCACGTCGAGCCCGGCTTTGACGAACCCTTTGCCCGCGGCGAAAATGCCGGAGGCGATATCGACGGACCCTTCCGCTTCCACCTCGGCGCCTTCGACCCCTCCGGTGATCCGGATGTCGCCCGCCGCTTTGATCCGAAAGCCGGTCAGCACGCTGCCGCGGACGACGACCGTGCCGATGAAATCGATGTTGCCGACCGAATAGTCGACGTCGCCGTTCACCTCGTATACGGGGAACACGTTGATTTTGCCCCGTTCGGTCACGGTGACGAGCCCGTCGATGACCGCGTACATGTTCATCTTCTCCGCGTCGACGACGACGTTTTTCCCTAGCTTGAAACGGACTTCTTTCCCGTCTTTGCCGGGGATCGTCTCGCCGGTGACGGCCATGCCGGGCGTTCCCTTCGTCGGGAGCACCCGCTGCGCGATCAGCTGTCCTTTCGACGCGTTATTCAGCTGCATCAGCTCGCGGTAATCGACCGCGCCGCCTTCCAGCTCCAGCGGTTTGCGCTGCCTGTTCTCCGAATTGAACAAATTCTCTATGAAACCGTCTTTGCCTGGAACGGGATGGGTGCCTTGCGCGATTAACAGCGGTGCGGAAACGTACGACAGCGGGTTGATCAAAAAATCGGCGAGCGCGCCCTCCAAAATGCCGAACACGACGCCGTTCGCCTTCAGGAGCTGCTCGAGCCCCTCCTTCGATAACGATCCTGCCGCATCCGGATCTATCAACTGCATGAACGCGCTCATCCGATCTTCCGAAACCGAAACCGCTACCGCCGCTCCCAAGTTCGTAGGAAAATCCGCCGCCACACCGTTCCCTCCTCGCCCTAGAGCATTTATTGCTGCATCAATTGATCCTTCGCGCGTCCCAATTGGCCCCGCAGCCGCAATATCGCTTTCGAGTGCAATTGGGAGATGCGCGAGGGCGAAAGCGACATCACTTCCGCGATTTCGCTCAGCGACAGCTCCTCGTAATAAAACAGCGACACGACCGTGCGCTCTTTCTCCGTGAGCCGTTCGATCGCCTTGGCGAGACTCTCCTTCAGGTACAGCTCCCTGACGCTGTCCTCTGGATTTTTCGCGCGTTCGTCCACGAGCATCGTCAGCCTCGTCTCCGATTCCTCGTCCCGAATCGGGTCTTCGAGCGAGCAGATCGACGCGACCGACACTTCTTGAAGCATCGTCTGAAACTCTTGTTCCGACACCTGCAAATACGCGCTCATTTCGCCGTCCGTCACGCTGCGGAGATGCTCCTGCTCGAGCTTCTGGTACGCTTCCTCGATTTTGCGCGCTTTCTCGCGCACCGAGCGCGGCACCCAGTCCGCCTGGCGCAGCCCGTCGATGATGCTTCCGCGGATGCGCCATGACGCGTACGTTTCGAATTGAAGCCCGCGCTCCAAATCGAATTTCTCGACGGCGTCGATCAACCCTATTATACCATAACTGGCAAGATCGTCTTTAGACACATTGCGAGGCAAGCCGATGGCGAGTCGGCTCGTCACGTAATCCACCAATCCCAAATAATGCTCGATCAGGCGGCTTTTCGCTTCCGGATCGCCCGAATGCTTCCAGCGCAGCCATAGCGCTCCGGTATCGTTCGCCTGAGCCTGCGGGGAGGAAGTTTCCATCGACTTGATTCACCTCCTACTTCTCCGACATGTGTCTTAGCGCTTGCGCGAGAAACTCGGGATCGATCTCTTGGTCGGTTTTCGTCAGCTTCGGCGGCGAGAGGGGCGTAAACTGCGGCGCTTCGTCTTCCTCCGGAGTGACGATGTCGATCGCTGCGCCTTTGCCTTCTTCTTCCGCCGCCTCGCCTTCCGCCGGCTCCGGCTCCGGAGGCGGAGTCAGCGCGATCGCTTTTCCGATCATCCATCGCACCGCATACGTAAGGGCGAACGTCATCGCGAAGCTGACGCCCGCGCGGTACGCCGCCGTGGACAACGGATTGTTCGAGAACGACAGCAGGAAGATGAGCGTTCCGAGCGCTCCCGCGGCGACCCCATTCCAGCGCCACGAGCCGATCATCGGTTACAGCTCCTTCGTCCCGTGCAGGACGCTGCGGACGTACAGCACGCCCGTAAGGCTCTCGATTTCGATCGTTCGTCCATAATTCCCACCCGTATCTTCCGCTTTTATCGGTATGTTGTACCTGACCAGCCCTTCCTTGCACGCTTCTACATTGCGAGGGCCGATGCGCATCGTGTCCCCCGCGGGGGACGAGAAGGTGAACATTTGGGCGCCGCCCGCCAGCTTCGCTTCGAGCCGCGCGATCGACGCGCCCAGCGCCCTCATCCGCGCAAGCAGCTCGGGCAGCGCCGTGTCGGCGTATTTCGCCTTGTTGATCGCCGCGTCTTTGGCGATCGTCGACGACGGCAGCATAATGTGCGCCATGCCGGCCACCCGGGTAACCGGATCGTACAGAGTTAAGCCGACGCAGGATCCGAGACCCGTCGTCCGCAGCGCGCCGCGGCTCGTCGCGTTCAGATCCGCCATGCCGACCTTCACCACGAGCTCTTCCGTCATTCGGGAGGCACTCCCAACGCGGCGAAGATGGTCGCGAACGACTCCGGATCCGGAATGAAAAACAAGTTGCCCTCTACGCGATCGATGCCATCGAAGAACGACGTCTCGATCAAGAGCGCCCGGTCGCCCATGTCCCCGAATTGGAGCAGCCCGTACGCCAGGATGGGGCCGGCCATGTCGACGGCGAAGCCCGGCACGGTCGGGGACAGCGACAGCCTCGTGAAGTCCGCGAGCGACGACAAGTAAGAACCTGCTAAAATGTTGCCGATTTCGGACAGCGCCGACACCTCGAGCTCGGTGAACGGCTCCCCGTCCGGCGATTCGATGCGCACCAGCTCCAGCAGCAGCTGCTTGGCCGATGTCTGCGACAGGATAAAGAACAAATTGCCGGGCGCGTCTCCCTCCACGCGAAGGAACACCGCGACGACGACCGCTTCCGGACCGCCGACCTGCTCGGCGATTTCGTCGAAAGGGACGACATTGACGCGGGGCACGGACATATCAACGGGTTTGCCCAACAGCTTCGACAATGCGGTGGCGGCATGTCCGGCACCGATGTTGCCTACCTCGCGCAGCACGTCCATTTGGGTGTCGCCGAAGCGTTCGAAATCGCTCAAGGGTCAGTCCTCCATTTGCTCCAATTGGATAATTTCGGATTTATTCAGCACCTCGGACAAATTGAGCATGACGAGCAAACGCGATTCGCCGACGCGGGCGATGCCGCGCAAATATTTCGCGCGAATGCCGCCGACGATTTCCGGCGGCGCTTCGATCCTCTCCGGATCGACGTCGATGACGTCGTTCGCCGCGTCGACGATAAAGCCTACGTCGATATCGCCTACGCTGACCATGACGATGCGCGTGTTCTCCGTCGGCTCCGATTCGGGAAGGCCGAACCGGGACGCGAGATGGATGACGGGCACGACGACGCCCCTGAGGTTCACGACGCCCTTGACGAACGGAGGCGTCTTCGGAACGCGCGTCATCGGCATCATCCGCTCGATCGTTTTTACGTGCTCCACTTCGATGCCGTACTCTTCGTTGCCGATGGAAAACACGATCGTTTTCACAACCGCTGCCATAGCTGCACTCCCTTTCTGCCTACGCAGATTATTTGATCAACGCATTCGGATCCAATATGAGCGCGACTTGGCCGTCGCCGAGAATGGTGGCGCCGGACACCGCGAATACGTTCGTTAAGTATTTGCCAAGCGATTTCAGGACGATCTCCTGCTGGCCGATCAGCTCCTCCACCGCGATGCCCGCGAGGCGGTCGCCTTTGCGGACGATGACGACTTCCGTCTCCTCTTCCCCGTCCTCCCGGTAGTCCGGCACCTCGAACAGCCGGCTGAGGCTGATGAGCGGAATGACGCTGGAACGGAATTCGAACATGTTGACGCCGTGCACTTTGCGGATCTGCTCCTTGCGGACGATCGCCGTCTCGACGATGCTGGAGAGCGGAATGGCGTACTTCTCGCCGCCGAGCTTCACCATCATCGCCATAATAATCGACAGCGTGAGCGGCAGCTGGATCGAAAATTTGGAGCCTCGGCCCGGCGTCGACGTGACGTGAACGCGGCCGCCCAGCGATTCGATCTTGGATTTGACGACGTCGAGTCCGACGCCTCGGCCGGAAATGTCCGAGATGACCTCGGCCGTGCTGAAGCCCGATGCGAACAGCAGCTGGTACACGTCTTCGTCGCTCATCAGGTCGCCCTGCTCTTTCGAGACGATGCCGTTCTTGATCGCCCGCTTCAAGATGACGTCGCGGTTAATGCCTTTGCCGTCGTCCTCCGCCTCGATGAACACGTGATTGCCGCTGTGGAACGCGCGAAGGTGAACCGTTCCCGTCTCGGGCTTGCCGGCTTTCAGCCGCTCCTCCGTCGATTCGATGCCGTGGTCGACCGAGTTGCGGAGCAGATGCACGAGCGGATCGCCGATTTCGTCGACGACGGTCCGATCCAATTCGGTGTCCGCGCCGCTGATGAGGAGATCGACCTTCTTGCCGAGCGTCTTCGCCACGTCGCGCACCATCCGGGGAAATCGGTTGAATACCGATTCGACCGGCATCATCCGAAGCTTCATGACGACGTTCTGGAGGTCGCTGCTGACGCGGCCCATATGCTCGACCGTTTCGATCAGATCGGCGTTCTTCACTTCTTTCGCCAGCGACTCGATGCGGACGCGGTCGATCAACAGCTCGCTGAACAAATTCATCAGCGCGTCAAGCTTTTCGATGTCGACGCGGATGGTGCGGGTTTGCGCCGGCGGCGCCTTCGGCGCGGCGCTCCCCGCCGCTCTCGGCTGCGCGTCGGCGGCCGGAGCCGCGGCGCGCTCGGGCGCGCTCCCTGCGGATGGCGCGGGCGCGGGAGCCGCCGCGGCGGCTGCGGCTTCGCGGGCGCTCGATGCGGCCGGAGCGGCCGGAGCGGCGCCGCCCGCTAAATCCGAAGCCTCGATCGGCGCGACCGTGGCGCTCGCGATCTCGGAGACGCCTTCGATGCTAGATTGGATCGCCTTCGCGTCCGACGAGCTCAGGAAGACGAGCGTAAATTCGTAGTCGAATTTATCCGCTTCGATGTCCTCCGCGGGCGGAGACGACTTGACGACCTCGCCCAGCTTGCCGAGCGCGTCGAACACCATGTACGCCCGGACCGCTTTCAGCACGCAATCTTTGCGAAGGGCGACGTCGATCCGATAGGCGAGATGGCCGGCTTCGATCGACTGCTGCACGATCGAGATTTGATACTGGTCCAACAAGGCGCGGACGCCTTGGGCGCCTTCGGCCGGCTGCGCGTTCCCCGCCGCCGGCGCGGCTTGTCCGGCCGCTGCCGGCGCCGCGCCGGCGCGGAACGAGCCGTCGACGATCGCCTTGAGGTCGGCGACGATCGCGCTTACGTCGGAGTTGCCGGTGCCCCCGGCGACGATGTCGGCGATCATCGCCTCCAGCGCGTCCAAGCTCCGGAAGACGACGTCGAAGATGAACTCTTCCATCTTCAGCTTCCCGTTCCGGACGAGATCGAGCACGTTCTCCATCTCGTGCGTCAGCGAAGCGATATCCTCGTACCCCATCGTAGCGGACATGCCTTTCAGCGTGTGCGCCGAACGGAACATATGTTGAACGAGACCGATATCGTCCGGAGCGTTCTCCAGCGCCAGCATATTGTCGTTCATCGCTTGCAGGTGCTCTCTCGATTCGTCAATAAACATGGATAAGTACTGGTTCGTATCCATCCGTTACACCTCCTCGGCCTGAGTCACTTCCTTCGTGATTTGCGCGGCGATTGCCTCGAGCGGGAGCCGATGGACGACGCAACCCAACTCGACCGCCGCCCGCGGCATGCCGTACACGATGCAGCTGGACGCATCCTCGGCGATCGTTCGCCGCACGCCTTGTTCGTACAGCAGCTTCATCCCTTTGGCCCCGTCGCTGCCCATGCCGGTCATCAGCACCGCCGTCCGGTCGAGCTCGCGGCATTCCGCGAGCGATTCGAACAGCATGTCCACCGACGGGCGATGACCGCTCTTCGGCGGGTCGTCCGTGAGGCGCAGCCTGTAGCCGCGGGGCTCCTTGCGCAGCACGAGATGCTGCCCGCCCGGGGCGATGTACGCCGTGCCGGGCAACGGCTCGATCCCGTCCTCCGCCTCCGCCACCTCGATGGCGCACAGCGTGTTGAGCCGCTGGGCGAGCGACTTCGTAAAGCCCGGCGGCATATGCTGCACGATGAGCACCGGCGCCGGGAAGTCGGCCGGCAGCCGGGTCAGCACCTGCTGCAGCGCCCGCGGGCCGCCGGTCGACGTGCCGATCGCCACGATGCGATTCGTCGGCCGGCTCGGCGGCTTCATACGAGGAGGCGGCGCCTCCGCTGCGCCGGACGACGCCGGCGGCCGCGCGAGCGGCTCGACCGGCTTGCGCACCGGCGCGAACGCCTTCGGAGGGCTTGCCGCGTCCGGCCGGCTCGGCTTCGGCGCCGGGACCGGCGGACGCGCGGGCTTCGCCGGCGGAGGCGCCGCGGCGGACGCGGGCGGCGGCGGAGGCGGAGGCAGCGGCGCCGGCTGCAGCCGCAGGGCGACCGTCTCCTTCTTGTGCTCGACGGCCGCCCGAAGCGTCGCCGTCAGCGTTTCCTGCATATGCCTGAGATCGGTCTTGGCGACGAAGTCGAAAGCGCCGAGCTCCAGCGCGCGAATCGTGGCGGCCGCGCCCTCGCGGGTCGAGCTGCTTAGCATGATGACCGGCGTCGGCGCTTCGCGCATGATGACCGGCAGCGCCTCGAGGCCCGTCATTTCCGGCATTTCGACGTCCATCGTCACGGCGTCCGGCTTCAGCCGCTTGACGGCGTCGACCGCTTCGAACCCGTTGCGAGCCGTGCCGACGACCTCGAGCGTCGCGTCCGCGTTAATGAGGTCGGACACGAACGTTCTCATGAAGGCCGAATCGTCGACCACCAGAATGCGATAGGGGGACATGAGCTCCCTCCTTCCCCGTGGTTATCTCATGAACGAGAGCATGCGGCTCAGGAACCGCTTGACGCCGCCGGCGGCGTCCATCGACGGTTCGGCAAGCGGCGCGCGCGAGGACGATTCGAACCGGCGCACCAGCTCCTTCAATTCGCGCGTCGCGGCCGTCTCCGGAAACATGACGGAGAACGGCGTCTGCTTTTTTACCGCTTTCGACACGTTCGCGTCGTCCGGGATGTACCCGAGCGTCGGGATGTCCAGCTGCAAAAACTGCTGAGACACGAGCCTGATTTTATCGGCGGTCTGCTTGCCTTCCAGACGGTCGGTCACCCGGTTGACGACGAGCTGGAACCTAACGCTCGGCTCCCGGGCGTGCACCATTTTAATGATCGCGTACGCGTCCGTGATCGACGTCGGCTCCGGCGTCGTGACGACGATCGTCTGCTCTGCCGCCGTGATGAACTTGAGCGATTCCTTGGATAACCCCGCGCCGGTGTCGAACAGGATGAAATCGACCGTGCCGCTGAGCGACATTACCTGGGACGAGAAATACTCCAGCTCCTCCGGCTTAAGCGACAGCAAGTCGTTGAAGCCGGACCCTCCGGCGATAAACTGCAGATCGTTGTAGCCGCGGCAGATGATTTCCTCGATCGTCTTCTCCCGTTTCAGCAAATGGTACAAATTGTACTTTGGCGACACACCCATCAAAACGTCGATGTTGGCCATGCCGATGTCGGCGTCGAACACGAGCACTTGATAGCCGAGCGACTGCAGCTGCAGCGCGAAATTGAGCGTGAAATTCGATTTGCCGACGCCGCCTTTGCCGCTCGTGATCGTGAAAATGCGCGTTTGGCGATCCGGCGTCTCCGTACCCGGGACCGGCATCCGTCCGCGTTCTTCCTGCCTTACGAGGTTGCGAAGCGCTTCCGCTTGGTCATTCGTCATGAGGTTCACCTACTAGTTCGTCGGCCATTTTATTCGGATCGGCCAAATGGATGTCGTCCGGGACGGTCTGTCCGTTCGTCACGTACGACAACGACAGCGGGTAGTCGTGGAGCAAGTTGACGACCGAGCCGAAGGACGCCGTCTCGTCCGCTTTCGTAAACAGCACCTTCTCGACGCCGAATTTGTAGAAATTGTCCGTTACGGCTTTCATGTCGGCATATTTCATGCTGAGCGACAGCACAAGGAACGTATCCCGCCGTTCTTCGATCCTGAGCAGCGAATGAAGCTCGGAGACGGCCATTTCGTTCCGGAAATTGCGCCCCGCCGTGTCCATCAAAATCATGTCGCGGTCTTCCAGCTTCTCGAGCGCCTTCTGCAGATCGAGCGCCGAAAACACGACCTCGATCGGCACGTTCAGGATCGAAGCGTACGTCCGGAGCTGCTCGATCGCGGCGATCCGGTACGTATCCGACGTGATGAGCGCGATCGATTTGCGCGCCTTCAGCGTCTGTTCGGCGGCGAGCTTGGCGATCGTCGTCGTCTTGCCGACGCCCGTCGGCCCGACGAAATGGACGAGCCGCGCATCCTCGCGAATGCGTTCGATCGGCCGCCTCGTCAGCAGCTCGACGATGCGCGCCTTGACGGCGTCCGCCGCCTCCTGCGCCGTCACGTCCGACAGCGGACGTTCGCCGAACGCCGCCGCGGCTTCGTCGACGAGCGACTGCGCGAGCGCCGGCAGCACGTCCTGCTCGATCAGCCGCGAGCGGATCGACGCGAACGGGGCCGGAAGGTCCGGCTCCGCGGCGACGCCGGACTGCGCGCTCGCGAGCTTCAGCATCATTTCCTTCATCTGCTTTACTTCCTGCAGCAGCGCGTCCTCACTCGCGGACGGCGCCGGCGCGGACAAGACGGCGGCCTGCGCCGCGGGCGGAACGAACGGCGCGGGCGCGGGCGCCGCATCGATTCCGCCGTATAGGGAGCCTCGCTCCGGAATCGCCGGGTCAGGCTTCGCGCGCGATGCGGGCGGCGGGCTCGGGCGCTGCGGCGCCGGCTTCGGCGCGGGAACCGCGGCCGGACGGCCGGAGCGAATCGGCGCGCTCGATTCGGGATGGGAATCGGTCGCGGCGACGACCTCGACCTTCTTCTTCGCGAACAAGCCGAGGAAGCCGCCGACGCGAATCTCCTTCGTATTGATGATGACCGCGTCCTTGCCGAGCTCGCTGCGAATTTTTTGCAGCGCGTCGGGCATCGAGTCGACCACATATTTTTTTACCTTCATACGTTCACCACCCCAATGCTTTGGACTTCGACGTTCGGTTCAAGCTCGCTGTACGAGAGCACCGTAATATCCTGCATCGCGCGCTCCAGCAGCTGCTTCAAGTACATGCGTATCGTCGGCGACGTCAGGACGATCGGCGTGCCGCCCGACTGGACGAGCTTCGACGCCTGCTCCGCCACTTTCTGCACGACGGTTTGCGAGCTGGCCGGATCCATCGCGAGATAGCTGCCGTGCTCCGACTGCTGCACCGCTTCGGCGATTTTCCGCTCGAGCGACGGGCCGACCGTCACGACGCGCAGCGTGCCGCTTCCGGGCGCGTACTGCTGCGTAATTTGACGGGATAAGCTCTGACGCACGTATTCGGTCAAAATGTCGGGATCCTTCGTGTACGTGCCGTAATCGGCCAGCGTCTCGAAAATCGTCACCAAATCGCGGATCGACACCTTCTCCTTCAGCAGCTTGGCCAGCACCTTCTGCACCTCGCCGATCGACATGATGTTCGGGATCAGTTCGTCCACGAGCGTCGGATACGATTCCTTCAGGTTGTCCACGAGCGACTTCGTCTCCTGGCGGCCGATCATCTCGTGCGCGTGGCGCTTGATGACTTCGGTCAAATGCGTCGCCACGACCGACGGCGGGTCGACGACCGTGTAGCCGGACATTTCCGCCCGATCCTTCGTCGCCTCGTCGATCCACAGCGCCGGCAGCCCGAAGGCGGGCTCCATCGTTTCGATGCCGGTCACGCTGTCGTCATCGATGCCGGGGCTCATCGCCAAATAATGGTTCAGCAGCAGCTCGCCCCGCGCCACCGCGTTGCCCTTGATTTTGATCACGTATTCGTTCGGCCGAAGCTGAATGTTGTCGCGAATCCGGATGACCGGCACGACGAGCCCGAGCTCGAGCGCGCATTGTCGGCGGATCATGATGATTCGATCGAGCAGGTCGCCGCCCTGCTGCTGATCCGCGAGCGGAATGAGTCCGTAGCCGAACTCGAATTCGATCGGGTCGACCTGCAGCAAATTGACGACGCTCTCCGGGCTGCGGACCTCTTCGATTTGCTGCTCTTCGACGAGCATCTCCTGCTCCGCTTCCCGCTTCTTCACCATGCCGTCCATCCGGTACGCGGCGAACGCGAGCATCCCGCCGACCGGCACCGTCAGCATCGGACCGATCGGCGTGAACAGGCCGAGCGCGACGACCGTGCCGCCGACGATGTACAAAAGACGCGGATACGCGGACATCTGCTCCGTCAAATCGGAAGCGAGGTTGCCTTCGGAGGCGGCGCGCGTCACGATGAGGCCGGCCGCCGTCGAAATGAGCAGCGCCGGAATTTGGCTGACGAGGCCGTCGCCGATCGTCATGATCGAGTAAATTTCCATGGCTTGTCCGAACTCGAAGCCCTTCATGGACATGCCGATGATAATACCGCCGATCAGGTTAATAAAGAGGATGATGATCGAAGCGATCGCATCCCCTTTGACGAACTTCATGGCGCCGTCCATCGCGCCGTGGAAATCGGCTTCCGATTCGATTTTTTTCCGGCGCTCGCGGGCTTGCTGTTCGTTGATGAGGCCCGAATTGAGGTCCGCGTCGATGCTCATCTGCTTGCCGGGCATCGCGTCGAGCGTAAAGCGGGCGCCGACCTCGGCGACGCGCTCCGAGCCTTTCGTAATGACGATGAACTGCACGATGACGAGAATGAGGAACACGATGAAGCCGACCGCGATGTTGCCCTGCGCGACGAACGAACCGAACGTCTCGACGACCTTGCCCGCATGCGCGTTGGCGAGGATGTTCCTCGTCGTCGACACGTTCAGCGCGAGCCGGAACAGCGTCGTGATCAGAAGCAGCGAGGGGAAGATGGAAAACTGCAGCGGCTCCTTCGTATTCATCGCCACGAGCAGCATCGTCAGCGCGAGCGAAATGTTGATGATCAGCATAAAATCGAGCAGATGCACGTTCACCGGCACGATCATCATGAGGACGATGCCGATAATGCCGATCAGTACCGCTAAGTCTTTGATTTTCATCCGTTTCCCCTCCCTTCCCGGCGATCGAATACGGACGCGGCTTTACCGTCTCGCCGCCGCGCCCTTTCCTTTCGTCTTATACACGTACGCGAGCACTTCCGCGACCGCATGGAACATTTCTTGCGGAACCGATTGGCCGATGTCGACCTGCGCGTACAGCGCGCGAGCCAGCGGCTTGTTTTCCATCAGCGGAACGTCGTGCTCCTTGGCGACTTGTTTGATGCGAAGCGCCAAGTAATCCGCGCCCTTCGCGATGACCCGCGGCGCGTCCATCTCGTTCCCGTCGTAGCGGATGGCGACCGCGAAGTGCGTCGGGTTCGTGATGACGACGTCCGCCTTCGGCACTTCCTGCATCATCCGCTGCAGCGCCATGCGGCGCTGCTTTTCGCGTATTTTCGATTTGACGAGAGGATCGCCCTCCGTCTTCTTATGCTCGTCTTTGATGTCCTGTTTCGACATGCGAAGGTTTTTCTCGTACTCCCACTTCTGATACGCGTAGTCGAGCAGCCCGAGGATGAGCAGCGCGGCGCCGGCAAACAGGCCGAGGCGCAGCGTCAACGACGCGATATATGCGAACATCGCTTCCAAAGGCACCGATGCCAAAGTGAGCAGCGTCGTCCGTTCGCCCCATAGAATAAAGAAAGCGATCGTGCCGATGATAAACACCTTCAGCATCGATTTCAAAAATTCGACGACCGAGCGCATCGAAAAAATTTGCTTGAAGCCTTGGATCGGATTGAGCTTTTCCAATTTCATTTTGAGCGGCTCCCCCGTAAAGAGGAACCCGACCTGCGCGTACGTCGACAGCAGCGCCATCACGACGCCGACCGCGAAAATCGGCAGAACGAGCAGAAATCCCTGCCGTATGAGCTGCGAAAACATGACAATAATATTGGCGTCGGTCACGTCCCAAAGAATGTACTCGGACAACCCCGCCCGGAACATGCTGACGATGCCGTCGCCCATCGAGGCGCCGTACATGGCGAGCAAACCGAAAGCGCCCAGCATGATGAGTGCGCCGGGCAGCTCCATGCTTTTCGCCACTTGGCCTTTTTGGCGAGACTCCTGACGTTTTCTTGGCGTCGCGGTTTCCGTTTTTTCTTGGGCGAACAACTGCAAATTCAGCGACAGCCGAAGCTCGCGCGGCATGGGGCACCTCCCGGTTCTCAATTATGCGGCGCGCAGGGCTCTCATCATTTCGTACAAATGCTCGAACAACGTATGGAACAACGTTTGAAACAAGGCGACGAAGCCGGGAATGAGCAGCAGCACGATGCCGAGACCGACGATGATTTTCAGCGGCATCCCGACGACGAACACGTTGAATTGCGGAGCCGTTTTGGCCAAAATGCCGAGCGCCAGGTCGACCAAAAACATCGACGCGACGATCGGCGCCGCCATTTGGAACGCGAGCGTAAAGGCGGCGGATACGCTTTTGGTCAGCAGCTCCGACGGCGGTCCCGCCGCCAGCGCCGCGAAGAACGAATTGTCCAGCGGGATGAGCTCGTAGCTGTCCATTATGCCGATCAGCAAAAAATGGTGACCGTCGTACGTAAGGAACAGCAGCATCGCGATCATATACTTAAAACTGCCGAACACCGGACTTTGCGCGCCCGTCATCGGGTCGATGACGTTGGCGATGCCGAAGCCCATCTGCATATCGATGAACGAGCCGGCGATCTGCACGACCGTGAAAAACAAATAGGCGACAAACCCGAGCAGGACGCCGATCAACGATTCCCGAACGACGTAGTACAGATACTCCCCGTCGATCGGAATCGCCCGTTCCGTGCCGGCCGCGAAAAAGGCGAGCAGCGAAGCGAATACGGCAAGGCCGATGCGAAATTGCGGCGGCACGTTGCTTTGCGTCGCGAACACGGGCGCCGTTACGAAAAAACCTGTCATCCGGCAAAAAACGAGCAAAAAGTTCGGGAAAAACTGCAGTACCTCTTCCATCCGGCATTACCCGATATAACGATACAAATTGTCGAGAATATGAAACGTAAAATCGACCAGCTTTGACAATATCCAAGGGCCGAAAAACAAAATCGCGATCAAGACGACGACGATTTTCGGAACGAACGCGAGCGTTTGCTCCTGGATTTGCGTCGTCGCTTGGAAGACGCTGATGGCAAGGCCCACGACGAGCGCCAGAAGCAGCATCGGGGCGCTGGCCATCAATGTCGTATATATCGCTTCTCCCGCGATCCGAATGACCGTGTCCGAGCGCATCGTGGTTCCCCTCCTTCGTTCGTCACGTATGGAAGCTGAGCAGCAACGACTTCACGACCAAGTACCAGCCGTCGACGAGCACGAACAGCAAAATTTTGAACGGCAGCGAAATCATGACCGGCGGCAGCATCATCATCCCCATCGCCATGAGCGTACTGGAGACGACCATGTCGATGACGAGAAACGGCACGAAAATCATGAAGCCCATCTGAAACGCCGTCTTCAGTTCGCTGATCGCGAACGCCGGAACGAGCGCCGTCAGCGGAATATCCTCGTACGACGTCGGACGAGGCATGTTCCCGTAATCGAGGAACAGCATCAAGTCTTTCTCGCGCGTCTGGCTCGCCATAAACTTCTTTAACGGGACGGCCGCTTGATTCAGCGCTTCCGTCTGGGAAAGCTCCCCTTCGAGATAGGGCTGCAGCGCGGTTTCGTTGATTTCGCCGATCGTCGGCGCCATCACGAACAGCGTGAGAAACAAGGCAAGGCCGATCAGCACCTGGTTCGGCGGCATCTGGTTCGTCGCGAGCGACGTTCGAACGAAGCCGAGGACGATCACGATGCGGGTGAAGCACGTCATCATAATAAGAATGCCGGGCGCCAAGCTTAGCACCGTCAGCATCAATACGATGCTTAACGTCGACGATACGTCCGAAGGCTCGTCCGACGTGCCGATCGACAGGTCGATGCCGGGAATCGGCGTTCCCGCCGCGATGGCGGCCTGAGGCGCGAACGCGAAAGACAGGCCGAGCAGCAGCAGCGGCAGCCAGCGTTTCATCGCTTTTCCTCCTCCTCCATCCATTCCTTCATGGCCTCCTTGCGTTGGATGCCCTTCAGCTTCTGGGAGAGGAGTTCGCGGAACGCTTCGTTCGACTGCCATTCCGTCTCTTCGCTCGGCGGCTGCTTGCGGCGGCTCGCGATCCATTGAGCGATCGCGGCGACCGCGCCGCCCGCGGACGGGGCCGGGCCCGGATCGAGCGCTGCCAGCAGCGCTTCGGCTTTCTCCGGATCGTCGATTTTATCAAGGAGCGTTACGTTCTCGCCCACCCCGACAACATAGACCGAATCGCCGATCTCTACGATCTGCAGCGATTTGTTCGGTCCGAGCGGTACGCCGGCATGGACGAGCAGCGAACGCTTGCCCGACCAACGTTTGTTTCTCCCCGCCAGAAACCGGATCAAGACGACGATCAGACCGACGACGACGGCCAGGACGACGACGACCTGGATCATGCTGCCGTAAAACTCGCCGGTCGAAAAATCGCTCGGCGGCGAAGCGTCCGGCGTCTGCATCGATTCGCCGAACGTTGCGACGAGAATGGGGTATATCATTTAGCCCAACGTCTTCTTGATCGCTTCGATGACGCGGTCGGCTTGGAACGGCTTGACGATGAAGTCCTTCGCGCCCGCTTGGATCGCGTCGATGACCATCGCCTGCTGACCCATCGCGGAGCACATGATGACCTTCGCGCTCGGATCGATTTTTTTGATTTCTTTCAACGCCGTGATTCCGTCCATCTCAGGCATCGTAATGTCCATCGTAATGAGGTCCGGATTCGATTCCTTGAATTTCTCGATGGCTTGCGCGCCGTCGCTCGCTTCGCCGACGACCTCGTAACCGTTTTTGGTCAAGATGTCCTTAATCATCATTCTCATGAACGCTGCATCGTCTACCACTAAAATTCGGTTTGCCATTCGATACAATCCTTTCGATCGGTAGTTTGATAGTTTGCAAGTACGGATGCCGTACGGACTGCCTGCTGTTGGTTACTGTAACTTTTGGATCCGGTCCCACGGGCTGACGATGTCGGTGACCCGGACGCCGAAGTTTTCGTCGATGACGACGACCTCGCCCTTGGCGATCAGCTTGTTGTTCACCAGGATGTCGACCGGTTCCCCCGCCAGCTTATCCAGCTCGACGATCGATCCTTGGGACAGCTCGAGAATGTCCTTGATTTGCTTCTGAGTTCTCCCTAATTCAACAGTAACCTTAAGGGGGATGTCCAGAAGCAAATTAAGGTTCGTATTCTCCGTCCCGGGAGTCCCGAAGCCGGCCAAATCGGCGAACTGCGCCTGCTGCACGTTCCGATTCGGCGGCGGCGGGGGCGGAGGCGCGTACTGCGGCTGCTGCGGCGCCCCGTAAGGCGCTGCGTACGGCTGCGGCGGGTACGGCGGCGGGTACGGCGCCTGATAGTGCGGCGGCGGCGGCGGATACCCGCCGTACGCCGGCGCCGGCGGCTCCGGATATGCCGGAGGCGGCGGCGCGTGCTGCGGCTGCTGCGGCGGCGCAGGCGGCGGGGCCTGCGCCGCCGGGGCGGGCGCCGGAGGCGGCGATGCCGCCGGCCGCGGATTCGACGGCGGCGGCGATTCGCCGGCCGAGGTGCCGCCCATCAAAATCGACACCATGTCTTTGGCGAACCAGACCGGCAGCAGCTGCATAATGCTGGAATCGATCAAATCGCCGATCGTCAGCCGGAACGAAATTTGGATGAACGCTTCCTCCGTCAGCAGCTTGTCGCCTTCGCCGGCGGCGAAGTTCAACACGTCGATGCCCGGAGGCGAAATGTTGACGAACCGATTGAATATCGTCGACATCGACGTCGCCGACGACCCCATCATTTGGTTCATCGCTTCTTGAACGGCGCTGATGTGAATTTCGTTCAGCTCCGTTTCTTCCGGGTGCCCGCTGCCGCCGAGCATGAGATCCGCGATCACCTGCGCGTCGCGCGTTTTGATGACGAGCAGGTTAATGCCGTGGAACCCGTCCACGTAATTGACATGCACGGCGACGTGCGGATTCGGGAACGTGCCCGCGACGTCGTCCTTCGCGATGGCGGACACCTTCGGCGTCGTAATGTCCACTTTGCGTCCGAGCAGCGTGGACAGCGCGGTCGCTGCGCTGCCGAACGTAATGTTGCCGATTTCGCCGAGCGCGTCCTGCTCGATCGGCGACAAATAGTCGTCGATCGACAGCCCGGCATCGAAACCGCCGCCCCCGAACGAATCGACGCCGCTCGCGTCTTCCGACTGCCTCAGCAGCGCGTCGATCTCCTCTTGGGATAAATAATCTTTATTCGTCATGCTCTTCTTCTCCTTCGGTCACAAGATCCGTGATTTGAACGGCCAACTTGCCTTTCACCGTACCCGGCGTTCCGATATATTTCGGTCGGTCCCCGATTTTGATTTCCAGAGGATCGTCCACCGATTTGTTCAGGGCGATGACGTCGCCGGTCGCCAGCTGGAGAAACTCCCGGATCGTGATGGTGGATGTGCCCAATTCCGCTATAATCGGGAGGGTCGCCCGTTGAAGCCTCTCTTGCAGCACTTCCATCTCTTCCGGCGCTCTCGTTTTCTTCGGAGAGAAGAACAGATTATTCACGGATAAGCGCGGCATGATCGGTTCCAGCACGACGTGCGGGATACATAGGTTGATCATCCCTGTCGTATCGCCGATTTTCGTGCTTAAGCTGATCAGCGCGATCGTCTCGTTGGGCGAGACGATTTGCATGAACTGCGGGTTCGTCTCGAGCGCTTCCAACCTCGGATTGATCTCGATGACGGTTTTCCAAGCCTCTTGGAGGCTGTCGAACGCTTTGCTGAATATGCGTTCCATCACGATCGTTTCGATTTCCGTTAACGTCGTGATTTTCGACGGGGACGTCCCCGTGCCGCCGAGCAGGCGGTCAAGCATCGCGTACGCGACGTTCGGATGCACCTCGAGCACCATGCGTCCCTCGAGAGGCTCCGCTTCGAAGATGTTTAAAATCGTCATTTTCGGAATCGATCGAATGAATTCATCGTAAGGCAGCTGTTCCACTTGAACGACGTTGATCTGCACGAACGTTCTAAGCTGCGCCGAGAAATACGTCGTCAGAAAGCGGGCGAAATTCTCATGGATCCGCGTAAGACTTCGAATATGATCCTTCGAAAACCGGACGGCGCGCTTAAAGTCGTAGGAGCGCACTTTCTTTTGGGTTTCTTCTTTTTTTAGCTCTTCGGCGTCCATTTCGCCCGAGGACAACGCGGCTAACAGCGCGTCGATCTCGTTCTGCGAAAGCACGTCCACCATGGGGTTCACCCTCTTTTTTGTGCAAAATCAACTCGCCAAGCTCGAACGGCGTGCGAAGCGTTATTGTTCGGTAACGATAAACTTCGTAATGTACACATGTCTGACTTTGCCCTCGTGCAGCAGTTCGTTCGTCTTGTTGATGAGCGCCGCCGTAAGCGCGTCTTTGCCTTCGCTTCCGCGCACTTGCTCGGGCGTCATGTCGGAAAGCGTCGTATTGATGACGTCTTTCATTTTATATGCGAGAAGCTCGAATTCGTGTTTGGCATCCGCGCTGTCCAGCTCGAAGGTGAAGCTTGCGTTCACGAAAAAGGCAGGGTCCGCCAGATTCGTAATGATGTCGTCGATCGCATACGTCATCTCCGCCAGCTTTTCCGCGCTGATATATTCCGCTTCGACCTGCCCCGCCTGTTCCCTGGCGGCCTCGCGCGGATCCGCGGGCTCCGTGTTGACGAAACTGTTCCACAGCACGAAGGCGGCGCCGACGATTAACGTGACGGCGAGCAGAATGACGATGATCCAAGGCAACATTTTTTTCACTTACGACTCCTCCGTTTGCTGCAGCGCTGCGGTCGGCCTCACGAGCCCGATGCGGGATAAGTACTCCTGGGTGAGCGCGACCAATTCTGCCGTTTTTTCCGTGACCACGATTTTTTTGCCGGTCGTCAGCGTAATGATCGTATCCGGAGTTTCCTCCACCGTTTCGATAAACAGCGCGTTTACGGTCACCCGCGTGCCGTTGAGCCGGGTCACGGTGATCATAAACCACTCCTCCTCCTCCAAGATCCGTCCGGAGGCCGGGAAGGCGCGCCCTCCCGGCCCGGTACGGAATCCTTATGCCGAATTATCGCTTCAGATTCACGACTTCTTGGAGAACTTCGTCGGAAGTCGTAATAATGCGGGAGTTCGCCTGGAAGCCGCGCTGGGCGACGATCATTTCGGTAAACTCGTTCGTCAGGTCGACGTTCGACATCTCCAACTGGCCGGAGATGATCGCGCCGGTGCCGACTTCCGCGTTCATCGCCGTCGAAATTTCGACCTCGCCGTCCGGATTCGCGTTCGCGTTCACCCGGTACATATTGCCGCCGATTTTCTCCAGCGCGTTCGGGTTCGCCACTTTCACGACGCCGATTTGGAAATCGGTCGGTTCGCTAGTGCCGTCGGCGTTCACCGCGATGATCGTGCCGTCCTGCGCGATGGAGAACGCCGTTACTTCTTCGTCCAAAATGATGTTGCCCCCGTCGACCGATCGGACGAAATATCCTTCCGCGGTGACGAGCTGGCGGTTGCCGTCAAGCGTGAAGTTGCCCGCGCGCGTTAAGTACGGCACGTCTTGGTCTTCGGTCGCCGCTACCGCGAAGAATCCGTCGCCGTCGATTCTGAGGTCGGTGACGATGTTCGTCGTCATCGCGCTCCCCGGCGTATGGATCGTGTCGATCGCCGCGAGCGTCGAGCCGAGGCCGACTTGCTTCGCGTTCACGCCGCCTCGCGTGCCTTCCTCCGGCGCCGTGATGCCGGAGATCGTCTGACTAAGGATGTCCTTGAACATCACGCGGCCCGATTTAAAACCGACCGTATTGACGTTCGCGATGTTGTTGCCGATGACGTCGAGTTTCGTTTGAAACCCGCGCATGCCGGAAATACCGGAATAAAGCGATCTAAGCATGAATTGCATCCTCCGCTTTGTTGGAATGGTCGTTGCGCTTCAGTCGGTCCGCGCAACCTTGGGCTTCCGTCAAGGGCCAGCCCTATTTGACGACGATGGTGCTGTCGATTTGCGTAAACACGTGGTCGTTCATCGAGGCTCCGTCCATCGCGGTGACGACGGTTCGGTTTTTCACGTTGACGATGAACGCCATGTCTTGAAACAGGACGAGCGAATCTTTCGCCCCTTTGGCGGCCGCTTTGTCGACGGCGCCTCCGATGCGGCTCAGCTGTTCCGGCTCGAGCCGGATGCCCCGCTGCGCCAATCGCTGTTCGGCATGATGGCTGAATTTCAGAAACTGACGATCCAGTACGTCGCGGAACGCCGGTCCGTTCGTCTGCGCCGCCGGCCTCGCCGCCGCCGGCTTCGGCGGAAAAAATCCCGCCCGATTCGGATATAACTGGTTGATCGTCTGACGTTCGTTCATGGCGCCTGCTCCTCCGCCGGCTGCCGCATGGCGACGATGTCGGAGAACGGCACCTGCTTGCCGTCGATTTCGGCGTACTGCGCCCCGTCCTTGATCAGGATCGAATCGACGATGCCCGACTGCGTTCCCGTCGGCTTCCCGTCCATGTCGTACGTCGTCCAGGTCGCCTCGAGTCCGATCATGCCGGAGGCGATGCCGAGCGACTGGCGCAGCCCTTTGATCTCGTTCGTCATGTTCATCATTTGTTCAAGGGAGGAAAATTGCGCCATTTGCGCGATAAATTCCCGGTCCTGCATCGGCGACGCAGGATCTTGGTTCTGCAGCTGCGTGATCAGGATTTTAAGAAATTGATCTTTCCCTAGCACGCTGCCGTTTTGGCCGTTCCGTTCCGGCGTCGGGTTCGAGCTGGAATACGTCGGCCATTGCACGTTGCTGACCATTGCGATTCACCTCCGCTTACGCCTCGGCCCGGAACGAATTGCCGATGACGTCCAAATTCGCCGCGTTCAGATTCGCCGTTACGGAAAGGACTTCCGCCCAATCTTCGGCATCCTGCTCCTCGCGGGAACGACCGTCTCGATTCGGTTCGCGTCCGGCTTGCTGTTCTCTCCGTCCTTCCTGCTCGAAGCCGGAAGGCTGACCGTTAGGCTGTTGTTGAGATACGACGAGACGTTCGACCGTCACGCCTTGGGATTGCAGATTTAAGCGCAGCGCCGACAAATTCGATTCCAGCGCGTCTTTCGCCATCGCAGATTCCGTCGTAATCGTCGCGGCCAGCTGACCGTTCTGCATCGTCAGCTTCACCTGCACCTCGCCGAGATGCTCCGGCTTCAGCTTCAAAATCGTCTCGGCTTTGAAATCGCCGCCGCCCGACGATTGGCGCAGCATCCACTCCTTCAGCTGCTCCGTCGCTTCCGGAAGCGTCATGCGAGGCGCCGCCGCCTCCGCTCTCGGCTGCGCGTCCGTCGCGTTCGCTTTCAACGCGTCCCACGCGGACGATGTCAGTATCGGCTCGCCTTGAGACGCCGCTCCCGCGGTATCCGCTCCATGGGCCGCGGCATCCGCCGCTCCGACCGCCGCCGTCGACGCCGCTTCGACCGCTGTTACGCGGACGAGCGATACTTTCGCCTGCATCGCAGACAAATGCGACCAGCGCGCGTTCGCGTTCCGGGCGCCTTCCGACTTCGGCGCTTCCACGCTGCCGTTCGCCTTCGCGAGCAGCTCCGCCAGCGCCCCTGCCGCAGGCTTCATGCCCGCCGCGCTGCCGCCGCGCGTCTCCGCCGCTCCGCGCTCCGCGGATCCGTCCGCCGCGTTCTCGGCTCCGGCGTCGACCGCCGCGAGCAAGCTCGCCGCTTGCGCCAGCACGAGCGGCGCCTGTTTTGCGGCCGCGAGCAAATGCGGTTGATTCGGATCGGCTTCCAGCGCTTTCGCCAGCCGGCCCCACAGCTCCGCGATCGGCTGCGCGCCCGCAGCGCCGTTCTCGCCCGCCTGCGCCGTCGCCGCGTTCAAACCGGTCGGAGCGACGTCTTCGAGCAGCGCGGACATCGCAAGCTCCGCGTTCGCGAGCGCCATCCATTCGGACACTTCCGGCTGGTTCGCAAGCTGCTGCTGCTGTTCGGCCGTCAGCGACGCGATCCAAGCGGACATTTCCGCCAGCAGCGCGTCCAGCGCGGTCTGATCTTCTTCCGCCGCTTCGGTCTGCGCGCCTTCCGGCAGCGCCGCGCCCGCGAGCCATCCGAGCATCGCCGCTTCCCGCCCTTCCGCCGGCATCGCCGAACCGCCGAGCAGGCTTGCGATCAGCGCCGCGAAGCCCGAGCTTTCCGCCGGCGCGCCCGTTCCCGCGGCGCCGCCGCCGGAAATCGCCGCAACCGCCGTCGTTTGCACCGAAGCGCCCGCTATTGCCGTTTGCACACCATTCATCATTGTTGTATTCACCTCCTTTCCCTGCGGCTCCGGCATGCGCTCCGCCCCGGCTGCGGCAGGGGACCGTCATTCGCCGAACGCGCCCTTACCCGAGCCTTGCCGCGATTCTCGCCGTGCGTCCCTTGTCCAGTTTCGCGAGCGAATCGAGAATCGTCGCACGCGACGACTCTTCCATCCCCCGGAGGATGAGCACGACCTGCGACTGCTCCATCTCGAGCAGCACTTCGGCCGCGCGGTCCGGCGTCATTTGCGCGATCGTGCGGCTCAGCTCCTCGGTCGTCAGCTCCGCCGACGCATCCGCGGCGGCGGAACCGAGCGCGAGCCGCTCCTGCAGCGCGGCGATTTGCAAATCTTTCGACGGCACGGCGTCCTTGAGCAAAATCGACGTCTCCGCCGCGACGGCCGGGTCCATTCGTTCGAAGATGTCGACCTGCTGCTCCTCGTCCATCTCCCGCATGACGAGCACCCGTTCGCTGAGCGTCAAGTTTTCGAGCAGCGGCGCCGCTTTGCTTGCCTTCATGCTGCCGTATACGGCGGCCAGCTTCTTGACGTTAGCCGCGTATTCCTCTTCGGACGCCGCCTCCGCCGCAGCCTGCTCTTCCGCCGCTTGCTTCGCTTCAAGCTCCGCCTGTAACTGCGCGATCCGCTGCTCCTTCTCCGCCGACTCGGCGCGCAGCTGCGCGAGCTCCGCTTCCTTCGCGGCCAAATCGGCGCGAACCGCCGCGGCCTCGCCGCTCTCCGCCGCCGCGCCCTCGCCCTGCGCGGCCGTTTGGTCCGCCGCGCGCATCGCCTCCCGAAGCTCCGCCTCGGTAGGCTTCGGATCGGGCAGCACCGCCGCGATTCCCGGCACCTTGTTGCCGGCTCGCAGCATCTCGTTCACTACGTCATAACCGAACACCGTAAGCAGGACGCCGGTCAGGAGCAGCGTAAACAATACCGGAAGCGTATAGAAAAGCAGCCGCTCCACAACAGAATACGATCGCTCCTCCTCCAACTCCGCCACGCTTCTCCCTCCTTCCATCGCCCAATGTCTTTAGTAAGCGTATCGGCTGCGCGCCGTCGCCATCTCGTCCAATTCATGCTGCAAGCGGCGTTCCGCTTCCTTGCGATGCTCGGCGAGCGCCTTGTCCTTGGCGTTGAGCCATATTTTTTCGTCCATCGATTTGTCGGTCAGCCGCTCGCGCAGCTCCGCGACGCGCCGTTCCGCTTCGCGCATTTTGCGTTCCGCCGCCTTGATGCGCTCGTCCAAATAATCGATATACCGCTGGCTTGCGATCACTTCCGCCATCGCAAGGGCGCCGAGCGCCTCCTCCGCCAGCCTCGTCTGCGCGCGTTCCTTCTCTCCCGCCGCTTCTCGCAGCTCGCTCTCCGCTTCGCGCAGCGCGCCGAACGCCTCGGCGAGCCGCGACTCCGCTTCCTTTTTCTCGTTCGTTTTCACGTCGAGCACCTTTTGGAACGGGTACACGAATTTCATGGATCGCGTCAACCTCCGAAGAACTGTCGAATCAAAGTCTCCTGCGCTTCCTGCAGCGTCGTCTTCTCGTCCGTCGCCTGCCTCGTAAAGCCGTGTATCGCTTGGATCGAGTCGATCGCTTTATCGATCTCGAGGTTCGATCCCGCTTTATAAGCGCCAATATTGATCAAATCCTCCGCGTCCCGGTACACGGCGAGCAGTTCCTTCAGCCGATTGCCGGCGGCGATCTGCTCCCGCGGGGCGATTTCGTTCATGACGCGGGAGACGCTGGCGAGCACGTCGATCGCCGGGAAATGCCCCCGGTTCGCGAGCTTGCGGTCCAGGACGATATGGCCGTCCAGGATGCCGCGCACCGCGTCGGCGATCGGCTCGTTCATGTCGTCGCCGTCGACCAGCACCGTGTAGAACGCGGTGATCGAACCTTTCGGCCCGGTCCCGGCGCGCTCGAGCAGCTTCGGCAGGCTGGCGAACACCGAGGGCGTATACCCTCGGGTCGCCGGCGGCTCGCCGACGGCGAGGCCGACTTCGCGGAGCGCCATCGCGTACCGCGTAACGGAGTCCATCATCATCATCACGTTCAGCCCGCGGTCCCGGAAATATTCCGCGATCGCGGTCGTGATGAGCGCGCCCTTCATCCGGATCAGCGCCGGTTGATCGCTCGTCGCGACGACGACGACCGATCTCGCGAGCCCTTCCGGGCCGAGGTCGCGTTCGATGAAATCGAGCACTTCGCGTCCGCGCTCGCCGATCAGCCCGATCACGTTGACGTCCGCCGACGTGTTGCGGGCGATCATGCCGAGCAGCGTCGACTTGCCGACGCCGGACCCGGCGAAGATGCCGACCCGCTGCCCTTTGCCGATCGTGAGCAGCCCGTCGATGCAGCGAACGCCGACCGACAGCGGCTCGAGCACGCGCGGGCGCTTGAGCGGCGGAATCGGCGCGTTGTTCGCGGGCACCTCGGTCATCCGCAGCGGCAGCGAGGAGCCGTCCATCGGCAGTCCGAGGCCGTCCAGCACTTTGCCGAGCAGCTCGTGCCCCGCCTTGACGGCGAGCGGCTTGCCGGTGCCGACGACGTCGCAGCCGGGTCCGATCGCCGTCAGTTCGCCAAGCGGCATCAGAATGACTTTGTTGTTGCGAAAGCCGACGACCTCGGCCTTGACCGGCGGCGCGCCTTTGCCCGGGTGAATGAGGCATACGTCGCCGAGCTTGACGTCGGGACCCTCGGATTCGACCGTGAGGCCGATCACCTGCGTCACCTTGCCGTTAATCCGGATCGGATCGACCGAACGCAGCGCTTCCACGTACTTCTCGATGTCCGGCGCCTTGAACGCTCCGTTCACGCCGATCCCTCCTCGTCGTCGCCGCGGGAGGCGATCTCCATGAGCGCCGTTTTCAACTCGGAGAGCTGCGTATCGATGCGGGCGTCGATGCTGCCGAACGCGGTGCGCACGACGCAGCCGCCTTCATCGACCGTCGCGTCGGGCACGATGACGAGCTCCGCCTCGGAGTCGACGGACAGCGTCAGCTCCGCCCTCGCATCCTGCATCTTCGGGAACTGGGACGGCGCGACGCACAGCGTGATGAGCCCTTTCTCGCGCCGGCGCTCGAGCGTCCGCTTGACCTGCGCAAGCGTCCATTCGGGCGCGACGGCCAGATGTTCGCCGATGATTTTCTTCGCGACCGACGTGGACAACTCGACGAGGAACGGCTCGGCTTCGGCGATGACGCGCTCCTTCACCCGATGCGCTTCCGTCACTAGACCGCGGGCTTCCTGAATCAGGCCTTCGTACCGCTGCGCGATTTCCGCCTCCGCCTGCTTCAGGCCTTCTTGGTAGCCCGCTTCGTATCCGGAGCGCTTGCTCTCCTCGACGACGCGCAGATCCTCGATCCTTCGCTCGTCCCACCATTTATCGATTTGCTCCGACGCTTCGCCGAGCCTCCGTTCCGCCTCTTCCGCGGCGCTGCGCAGCAGCTCTTCCGCCGCCTGCTTGGCGTCTTCGAGCAGCCGCTCCGCGTCGGCGGCCGCCTGCGCTTCCCGCTCGGACGGCGCCGGATGCGCGCGGGCGAGCGCATCGTTCGCCGGTTCCGGCGAAGCCGCTTCCGGCGGCCGGTAAGCGAAGGCTTCCAGCTTTCGGGTTTCTTCCAGAGGAATGTACCGATTCGACTTAATCACATTAGACAATGATATCGTCTCCTCCGCCGCGGGCGATAATAATCTCTCCGGCTTCCTCGAGTCGTCGCACCGTCGCTACGATGCGCGTTTGCGCCTCTTCGACGTCCCGAAGTCTGACGGGACCCATAAATTCCATTTCTTCTTTGAAAGAATCCGCCATCCGCTTGGACATGTTGCGGAATATCGCTTCCCGCACCTCTTCGCTCGCAACCTTGAGCGCGAGCTGCAGATCCGCGTTTTCGATATCCCGGATGATCCGCTGAATGGAGCGGTTGTCGAGATTGACGATATCTTCGAAGACGAACATGCGCTTCTTGATTTCTTCCGCCAGCTCCGGATCCTGAATCTCGAGCGAATCGAGAATGGTACGCTCCGTGCCGCGGTCGACGCCGTTGAGAATTTGCACGATCGCTTCGATGCCGCCAGCGGACGTATAATCCTGCGTGACCGTCGCCGACAGCTTCTGTTCGAGCACGCGCTCCACCTGCGAGATAACCTCAGGCGACGTGCTGTCCATAATCGCGATCCGTTTCGCGACGTCCGCTTGCTTCTCCTGCGGCAGCGACGACAAAATGATCGCCGCCTGCTCGGGGTGAAGGTACGATAGCACGAGCGCGATCGTTTGCGCGTTTTCGTTTTGGATAAAGTTGAGAATTTGACCGGCGTCCGCCTTCCGGGCGAAATCGAACGGCCGCACCTGAAGCGTCGCCGTCAACCGATTGATGATGTCCATCGCCTTGCTCGGGCCGAGCGCCTTCTCCAAAATTTCTTTGGCGTAGTTGATGCCGCCCTGCGTGAGAAACTCCTGCGCGACCGCGATCTGGTGAAATTCCGCCATGATCGCGTCCTTCTCGGCGTTATCCACTTTGCGGACGTTGGCGATTTCCAGCGTCAGCTGCTCGATTTCCTCGTCTCGCAGATGCTTGAACACTTGGGCGGACACCTCGGGACCGAGGGTGATGAGCAGAATCGCCGCTTTTTGTCTGCCTGTCAACATTTGCTGCTGCGCCTGGGCTTTTGCCATTCCCTTATCCCCCTTTATTCATCCGCCAGCCATGTACGCAGCAAATTCGTGAATTCCTCTGGCTTTCGTTTCGCCAAATGCTCGAGCTGCTTCCGAATTTGGTTGTCGTTGCCGACCTGTTCGATGTCGAGCACCTGCTCCGGCTGCTGCGTCTCCGCCGCCGCAAGCTCGATCTCGGCCTGCGCGAGCGCCTCCGCTTTCGCCTTCCGACGGCGTACCACGGCGAATGCGCCGGCCGCGACGACGGCCGCGACGGCGGCGCCCGCAGCCGCGTACAGCAGCATTTGGTTGTCCGTCGTTTCCGCCGTTACGGCTGCGCCGTTGAACGAGCGGGAAATGACCGACACCTTGGAAGCCAATTGCTCCTCGCTGAGCGTCTGCCCGGAGTTCGCAAGCGACGCCCCGACGATGCTCGTAAGCAGCTGTTCCACCTGGGCGACCGTCTCCGGATCGTCCGTCGAGTTGATGCCGACGGAAATGCTGAGGTCCTTCACTACGTAAGGACTCGAAACGATTTCTTCCGATATGCGGTTAAAATCGAAATTTTCGATGATATCGCTTTTCTCCGACTCCATGCTGCCCTGTACCGACGAGCCCGGATAGCTCGGAACGTCCGTCTCTCCGGTGCCGACCGTGCCGCCGGTTTCGCCGCCTGTGCTCGTCACCGACTCTTCGCTCGCTTGGCGCGAAACGATGATGCCGGTGCCGTCTTCCGCGTTGACCGGCTCGACGCGGTTCGCCGAGCTCTTTTTCTGGTCGAAGTTGAGCGTGGAGAACACGCTGACGATGACGTCGTCTTCCCCGAGCAGCGGCGCAAGGAAGCTCATGATATTGCGCTGTAAATCGAGCTCGAATTGCTTCTTAAGCCGAAGCTGCTGTTCGATTTGGCCGGTCGAGGCGCCCATGCCTCCTCCGAGCCGCGAGGACGGCAGCAGCTCGCCGTTCTGGTCGGAAATCGTGATGTTGTCGATCGACAAGTTCGGCACGCTGCGCGCGACCAAGTTGTAAATCGTGTCGATCTTCGCTTGATCCGGCGGAAACCCCGGCGTGAAATTGACGACGACCGAAGCGGTGGACTGCTGTCCCGCTCCGTCCGGATTCAAAAATACGCTTTGTTTCGGGACGTTGATGAGCACCTCGGAGCTGCTGACGCCGCTGATTTGATTGATCAAGCGTTGGATTTCTCCCGATCTCGCGTCGGCGTTCAGCACGTCGAACTGCGAGTCCGTCATGCTCCAACTGTTCATGTTTTCACGGAAAATTTCGTAGCCGATCGCCCCGTTCGTCACGAGACCTTGGGAGGCGACGTCGATTTTCACCGAGGACACCATCGTGCTGGGCACGCCGATCGTTCGACCGTCCACGCTAAGCTTGTACGGGATGGCGTTCGATTCCAAATACCCCTTCACGTTCGCGGCGTCCGTCGGATTCAAATCCGTGAAGGCGACGGAATACTCCGTTTTGGAAAACTGAAAGACGAGCAGAGCGATCGTCGCGACGCTTAACACGAAGGCGCCGACAAACAAGAATCGCTGTTTGTTCGTATATTGACCCCAGAACCGAAGTAGCGATTCGCGGTACCGGGCGAGCGTTTCGTTCACTGTGTCACCTCATTACACGGCTCAGGTCGAGTGGAACCACCTCATTACAGCTGCGTTCTCATAATCTCTTGGTAAGCTTCGATCACCTTGTTGCGAACTTGAACGGTCAGCTGCATACCGAGCTGCGCTTTCTCCGCGGCGATGACAAGGGTATGCACGTCGGAAATTTGACCGGTAACGAATTGCTCGTTCAATACGCGCACTTGCTTCTCTTGCGCATCCACCGATTGCAGCGCCTTCTCCAGCACGTTCGCGAACGCTCCCGTAATTTGCCCGACGCCTCCCGGATCGGAAGAAGTTTGGGCGGTCGAACCGCCCGCGGCGGGAGTCGCTATGGAAAATGGTTTCAATCCAGCAATAGACATCATTCTCTCTCCTTTACTTGCGCGATTTAGCGAACCCCATCCGTTTATCTTCCGATCTCTAGAGCTTTCGTGATGAACGATTTCGATGCGTTAAGCGCTGTTACGTTCGCTTCGTACGAACGCGTGGCGGAAATCATGTCCACCATCTCCTTCAGTACGTCGACGTTCGGCATCAGCACGAAGCCGTTCGCGTCCGCGTCGGGATGCGTCGGGTTGTATACTTGTTTGTAAGGCGCCGGGTCGTCATAAATGCGGGTCACTTTCACCCCTTGGCTCGCGCCGTCGCGCATCGTACCCTCGAGCACGTCTTTGAAGGACACTTGCCCCTTCGGCTCCATGACGACGAGCTTGCGCGTGTAGGGCACCCAGCGGCCGTCCACGAATTTGCCCCGCGTCGTCTCCGCGTTGGCGATGTTCGAGGCGATGACGTCCATCCGAAGGCGCTGCGCCGTTAATGCCGAGGAGCTAATGTCGAATCCGTTCGTTAATCGCATTATCTGCCCTCCACCGCGGTTCTCGCGAGCTTGATCTCATGGGACGCTTGCTGCACCAACGCGTTGTAGCGCAGCTGATTTTTGGCCATGAGCGACATTTCCGAATCGATATCCACGTTGTTCAAGTTGTTGTTCATGACGGAATTTTCGTCGACGACGATTTTAGGCTTAATTTCCTGCGACGTTCTGCCGATATTAATGTGGCGGGGGTCCGTACGGCGGCCGACAACCTTCGCCGGCGAATCGGTCAACGATTGCTGAAGCAGCGACTCGAATTGGACCTCGGACCTTTTGAATCGAGGCGTATCCACGTTGGCGATATTGTTGGCGATGACTGCCTGCCTGAGGCTGGCCGCGTCCAACGTCCGCTCAATCATGCGGAAGTGGCTGCCGTTCACGTTGAGCACAAGTGATCCCCTTCCTATTTCCCAATGATTTTATGCCTATTTTTCAAACCCTTCTTTAGGTCAGATAATCATATTCCACAGCGCATGAATTTTTTCCTTCTTGTTTCGACAAATTTTTTATCTATTTTTGTTTCCATATCGATATTGAATAAAACTGTAAAAATGTCGTAAACGTAAGAAAAACTTCTATCGAAGTACATTACAAGATGAGCGACCGCGGTAAAGCGGAAGTTTTTCTTGGTATAGAATTTACTCGTTCCGAAGTCAGCGAAACTCATAAATTCTATATCGATCAAAAAAACCCTATTGCAGCAAGTGCAATAGGGTTTTACCGTTTGTCGAAAAAATGTCGATCTGTCGAACGTCGGTTTAGTGGTTGCCGCTCTTCACGATTTGTTCGACCAATTGGTCGTTCAAAATTTTGATGTACGTGCCCTTCATCCCGAGCGAACGCGTTTCGATGACGCCCGCGCTTTCGAGCTTACGGAGCGCGTTCACGATGACGGAACGGGTGATGCCGACACGATCCGCCACCTTGCTCGCGACAAGAAGCCCTTCCTTGCCGCCGAGCTCTTCGAAAATATGCTCGACCGCCTCCAGCTCGCTGAAGCTGAGCGAACCGACCGCCACCTGAACGGCCGCTTTCGTGCGCGCCTCGAGCTCGCTTTCCTCCGCCCGTTCGCGCAAAATTTCCATGCCGACGATCGTCGACCCGTACTCGGCGAGCACGAGGTCGTCCTCGCCGAACGGACGATCCGCCCGCGTGACGACGAGCGTGCCGATCCGGTCGCCCGCGCCGAGAATCGGCACGACCGTCACGAACTGATCCTCCATCAGCTCGTGAACGCGCTCGACCAAGTTCCGGTACGGGCTGTCCTCGTCGTCGTTCCCGGTCGTCTCGTCGATGCTGGTGAACCATTGGTTCGCCTCTTGCGGAAACCGGCGTTCCTCGAGGACGTAACGGGACAGCTCGTCGCCTTGCGGCAGACGCGCGAGACCGCAGCCCAATATTTTCCCTTTTCTGCTGACGACGAATACGTTGGCGCCGATAATGTCCCGGAGCACCTCGCCCATCTCCATGAAATTAACGGAAGTGCCGGCCGCTTTCTGGAGCAGTTTATTCAAACGCCTCGTTTTGGATAACAATGTCATGATGCTGCACACAAGCCTCTCACATTTATAGGATGTACTGACTCAAATCGCGGTTTTTCGCCACCTCGCCGAGCTTTTCTCGCACGTATTCCGGCGTAATGACAATTTGCTCCAGATTGATGTCCGGCGCCTCGAAGCTCAAATCCTCCAGCAGCTTCTCTAAAATCGTATGAAGGCGTCTCGCGCCGATATTTTCGGTGTTTTGGTTCACTTCCGCCGCGATGCGGGCGATTTCGGAAATCGCCTCCGGCGAAAATTCGACCTCGATGCCTTCGGTTTGCAGCAGCGCTGTATACTGCTTCGTCAGCGCGTTCTTCGGCTCTTTCAGGATCAGCTCGAAATCGCTTTGCGTCAGCGAGTTCAGCTCCACGCGGATCGGGAATCGGCCCTGCAGCTCCGGAATGAGGTCGGACGGCTTCGCGACGTGGAACGCGCCCGCGGCGATGAACAGCACGTAATCGGTTTTGACCGGACCGTATTTCGTCATGACCGTGGAGCCTTCCACGATCGGCAGAATGTCGCGCTGCACGCCCTCGCGGGAGACGTCCGGACCGGTGCCGCGCGAGGAGCTTGCGATTTTGTCGATCTCGTCGATGAAAATGATGCCCGATTGCTCCGCCCGGCGGATCGACTCCTGCGTCACGTCGTCCATGTCGATCAGCTTTTGCGCTTCTTCCTGCGTCAGCACCTTGCGGGCTTCCTTGACCGGAAGCTTCCGTTTTTTCGTCCGTTTCGGCAGGAAGCTGCCGAACATTTCCTGCATGTTCATGCCCATTTGCTCGTTGCCGCCTTGTCCCGCGAGCATGTCGAGCATATTCGGCGCGTTCTCTTCGATCTCGATCTCGATCATCTCGTTCTCGAGCGCCCCGTCGGCGAGCTTCCGCCGCACCGTTTCGCGCCGCTCGTGCAGCGTCGGATCGTGCTCCTGCGCCGGCTGCGCCGGCTGCTGCGCGCCGCCGAAAATCATTTCGAGCGGGTTTTTCATCGGCTTCTCCCGCTGCGGGCTCGGCACGAGAATGTTGACGATCCGCTCGTTCGCGAGCGCCTCCGCCCGGTCCTTCACCTTCTCCGTCCGCTCGGCCTTCACCATGCGGATCGCCGTCTCGACGAGATCGCGAACCATCGATTCGACGTCGCGTCCGACATATCCGATTTCGGTAAATTTCGTCGCCTCGACTTTGACGAACGGCGCGTTCACGAGCTTCGCGAGACGCCGCGCGATTTCCGTTTTGCCGACGCCCGTCGGCCCGATCATCAGCAAGTTTTTCGGCACCACTTCGTCGCGGATGCTCTCGTCGAGCAGGCTCCGGCGGTACCGGTTGCGCAGGGCGACCGCCATCGACCGCTTCGCTTTCTTTTGACCGACGATGTACTTATCGAGTTCCGCTACGATTTGTCTTGGCGTGAACGCCTCGTTCGATGTGGACATAGCGCTTCCTTACCCCTCCATCTCCTCGACGATGATGTTGTCGTTCGTATACACGCAAATTTCCGCCGCCATCTTCATAGCCGCGAGCGCGATTTCTTTCGCTTCCATATGATCGCCGGCGTACCGCTTCAGCGCCCGGCCCGCGGACAGCGCGAAGCTGCCTCCGGAGCCGATCGCGAGCACGCCGTCGTCCGGCTCGATGATTTCGCCGTTGCCCGAAATGAGCAGCAAATGCTGCGCGTCCATCACGATCATCATCGCTTCCAATCGGCGCAGCACGCGGTCCGACCGCCACTCCTTGGCTAGCTCCACCGCGGCGCGCTGCAGGTTGCCGCTGTGCTCCTCGAGCTTCCCTTCGAATTTCTCGAACAGCGTGATCGCGTCGGCGACCGATCCGGCGAAGCCCGCCGCGACCTTGCCGCGGTACAGCCTGCGCACCTTCTTCGCGCCGTGCTTCATGACCATCGCGTTGCCGAACGTCACTTGCCCGTCGCCGGCGATCGCTCCTTTGCCTTTGTGCCTGACCGCGAATATCGTCGTCGCGTGAAATTGGGAATCCATCGTGTCTCCTCCTCGTTTCTAGAGGCTATGCCCTCGGATGGGCTCGATTGTATATCGATTGCAGGTGGTCCTTCGTAACGTGCGTGTACACTTGCGTCGTGGACAAATGCGCGTGACCGAGCAGTTCCTGCACGCTTCGAAGATCGGCGCCCGCCTCCAGCAGATGCGTCGCGAACGTGTGGCGCAGCGTGTGCGGGCTGATCCGGTTCAAATCCGCGATGCGGTCCACGTATTTGTCCAAAATGCGGCGCACGCTCCGGTCGCTGAGCCGCGTGCCGTCGCGATTGAGGAAGAGCGCCTCCTCGCCGGCGCCTTGCGCCGACTTCGCGAGCAGTTCCGCGCGCCCTCTCTCTAGGTATACGCGAAGCGCGTCCGCGGCATGTTCGCCGACCGGCACCCAGCGCTCTTTCCCGCCTTTGCCGTACACGAGCGCCATGCCGAGCTCGAGCCGGACGTCGCCGACGTCGAGCCCGACGAGCTCGCCGACGCGGAGGCCGCTGCCGTACAGCAACTCGAACATCGCGCGGTCCCGCGCGCCGAGGCTCGTCGCGGCGTCCGGCTGCGCGAGCAGGCGGAGCGTCTGATCCGCGTACAAAAACTTCGGCAGCGGCTTCTCCAGCTTCGGGCTGCGCACCGACGCCAGCGGATTCGAAGAGATTTGGCCCTCCTGCGTTAGAAAGCGAAAAAACGATCGCAGCGCGGACAGCTTACGCGCGACGGATCGCTTCGCCAATTGCTTTGCATGCAGGCTGGCCAAGAAGGATCGTACCGTCACGTGCGTGACGGACGACCACTCCTTGACGGATTGCTCGCCGAGAAATTCCAAAAACTGCGCCAAATCGGAGGCGTAATGACGAATCGTATGCGTAGAAGCGTTATGCTCCATCTCCATCGACAGCAAAAATCGTTCGACCCACTGATCCGAATTCATGCGGTTTCCCCCGTGCCGCGGCGTACGTTCAAAGCGCTTCTTTCATCGTATCACAGCGCCGATTGCGTTTACAAGACAGGCTGACGGACGATTGTCGCAAAATTCCGAATTCGTTCGAGAGCGCGGTGGGCGATCGCTTCGTTCTTCTCTTTCTTATTGCGAATGCGCTCCTCGAGCGGCGGGAACAGTCCGAAATTCGCGTTCATCGGCTGGAAATGCCGGAAGTCGGCCGTCGTAATATAGTGGGCCATACTGCCGAGCGCCGTGTCCTCCGGGAATACGAGCGGCTCCTGCCCGAGCGCGTGCCGCGCGGCGTTGATGCCGGCGATCAGCCCCGACGCGGCCGACTCGACGTAGCCTTCGACGCCGGTCATTTGGCCGGCGAAGAACAGGTCCTCGCGGTCGCGGTACTGGTACGTCGGCTTCAGCAGCTTCGGCGAGTTGATGAACGTGTTCCGGTGCATGACGCCGAAGCGGACGAACTCCGCGTTCTCAAGCCCCGGGATCATGGAGAACACGCGCTTCTGCTCGCCCCATTTCAGATGCGTCTGGAAGCCGACCATGTTGAACAGCGTGCCGGCCGTATTGTCCTGCCGCAGCTGCACGACGGCGTATGGCTGCTTGCCCGTGCGCGGATCGACGAGGCCGACGGGCTTCAGCGGCCCGAACAGCAGCGTCTGTTTTCCGCGCTTTGCCATTACCTCGATCGGCATGCAGCCTTCGAAGTAAATTTCCTTCTCGAATTCTTTCAGCGGGGCCGCCTCGGCCGTGACGAGCGCGTCGTAGAAGGCGTTCCATTCGTCCTCGTTCATCGGGCAGTTCAGGTACGCCGCCTCGCCTTTGTCGTAGCGGGAGGCGAGGAACACCTTGTCCATGTCGATGGAATCCTTCTCGACGATCGGCGCCGCCGCATCGTAGAAGTAGAAATAATCTTCGCCGGTCAGCTTCTTGATTTTCTCCGACAGCTCCGGCGACGTCAGCGGTCCCGTGGCGATGACGACGATGCCGGACGGAATGTCCGGCATCTCCTCCGTGCGCACGTCGATCAGCGGATGCTCGCGCAGACGCGACGTCACCTCGCCCGAGAAGCCGTCGCGGTCGACCGCGAGCGCCCCGCCCGCAGGCACGGCATTATGATCGGCCGCGGACAGGATGAGCGAATCGAGCAGACGCATCTCTTCCTTCAGCACGCCCACCGCGTTCGTCAGTCCGTTCGCCCGCAGGCTGTTGCTGCAGACGAGCTCCGCGAATTTATCGGTATGATGCGCCGGCGTTTTGCGCGCCGGGCGCATTTCGTACAGCGTAACGCGTACGCCGCTCGACGCGATTTGCCAGGCCGCTTCGCTGCCGGCGAGACCCGCGCCGATGACGGTCACATGCGGTTCCATGCTTGCATTTCTCCTTTATTAAGCTTCCTCTTGCTCCTGCTCTTCATGCTTGTGCGTGCAGACGGTGCATTGAATCGTCGCGCCGCTGCGCGTCCGCTTCTTGACGAGCAGCTCGCCGCAGTCGGGACAAGGATCGGCCACCGGCTGATCCCACGACACGAAATCGCACTCCGGATACGTGTCGCAGCCGTAAAACACGCGGCCCCGCTTGCTGCGCCGCTCGACGATGCGCCCCTTCTTGCATTTCGGGCACGCCACGCCGACATCCTTGACGATCGGCTTCGCGTTGCGGCAGTCCGGAAAGCCCGAGCAGGCCAAAAACTTGCCGAACCGGCCCATTTTGTACACCATCGGCCGCCCGCATTTGTCGCACATTTCGTCCGACACTTCGTCCTGCAGCTCGACTTCCTTCATTTCTTCTTCGGCCACTTCAAGCCGTTTCTCGAACGCCCCGTAAAATTCGGAAAGCACCTTGACCCAATCCGCTTTCCCTTCTTCGACGAAATCGAGATCCTCTTCCATGTGCGCCGTGAATTCGACATCGAGAATTTCCGGAAAGAACTCCTCCATCATCGCGACGACCATATCCCCGAGCTCCGTCGGGAAAAACTTTTTCTCCTCGAGCGCGACGTAGCCTCGTTTTTGGATCGTTTCCAAAATCGGGGCGTACGTGCTCGGACGGCCGATGCCGAGCTCTTCCAGCGCCCGAACGAGGCGGGATTCCGTATACCTTGGAGGAGGCTGCGTAAAATGCTGTTTCGGCTCGATCGAACTCGTCTTCAGCTCTTGCCCTTTCGCAAGCGGCGGCAAAAACTTGTCTTCGTCCGCCGCGCTCACGCCGTCGTCGTTGCCTTCGACGTACACTTTCATAAAGCCCGGGAACTTCACCTTCGAGCCGACCGCCCGGAACGTCACGCCGCCTGCCGTCAGGTCCGCCGTGACCGTGTCGAGCACGGCCGACGTCATTTGGCTCGCGACGAAGCGCTCCCATACGAGCTTATACAGGCGGTATTGGTCGCGCGACAAGTACGGCTTCACCGCTTCGGGCTCGTATTTGACGGACGTCGGGCGAATGCCCTCGTGCGCATCCTGCGCGTTCGCGTTTTTCTTCGTGTAATTGCGAGGCGTCTCCGGCACGAACGCCGGTCCGAACGCGCTCGCGATATATTCGCGGGCTTCCTCCTGCGCGACGGGCGAAATGCGCGTCGAGTCGGTACGCATATACGTAATCAAACCGACCGTGCCCTCTTTGCCGAGATCGACGCCCTCGTACAGCTGCTGCGCGATCTGCATCGTCTTGGCGGCGCGGAAATTCAACTTGCGCGCGGCTTCCTGCTGCATCGAGCTCGTGATGAACGGCGGCGACGGGTGGCGCTGACGCTCCCGCTCCTTGATCTCTTCGACAACGAACCGGTGATCGCCGATCGCCGCGAGCACCCGCTTCACTTCATCCTCGTTCGGCAGCTCTTTCTTCTCGCCGCCTTCGCCGTAAAACTTCGCCTCGAACGTCGCGCCGTCGGTCGCAAGCTGCGCCGTGATCGACCAGTATTCTTCCGGCTCGAACGCTTTGATTTCCTTCTCGCGGTCGGAAACGAGCTTCACCGCGACCGATTGCACGCGGCCGGCGGACAGCCCTTTCTTGACCTTCTTCCACAGCAGCGGGCTGATCTTGTAGCCGACGAGCCGGTCCAAGATGCGCCGCGCCTGCTGCGCGTTCACAAGGTCCTTATTGATCGGGCGCGGATGCTTGAACGCTTCCTTCACGGCCTGCTTCGTGATCTCGTTGAACACGACGCGGCATTCCTCGGTATCGTCCAGCTCCAAATAATGCGCCAAGTGCCAGGCGATCGCTTCCCCTTCGCGGTCGGGGTCGGCCGCCAGATAAACGCGCTTGACCTTTTTGCGGGCGTCCTTCAGCTCTTTCAGCACGTCGCCCTTGCCGCGGATCGTAATATATTTCGGCTGGAAGCCCTGGTCGATTTCCACGCCGATTTGGCTTTTCGGCAAATCCCGGATATGGCCCATCGACGCTTTGACGATATACTTGCTTCCTAAATATTTGCCTATCGTCTTCGCTTTGGCCGGCGATTCAACGATGACGAGCGTATCGGCTGCCATCTCCCCTGCACCCCATTCCGTCAGTTCACTTTCACGATATACTGCGACCCGGGCAGCGCCCGAATCCGATTCTTTACGAGTAACGATAACAAAACCGTATGCAAATGTCCAAAACTATGACCCGTTCTCGCGATCATTTCGTCGATCGTCATCGCTTCGCCGCCCATGACGGCGACGAGCTCCGCCTCCTCCGGCGTCAATCCGGCGGTATCGACCGCGCGCGCCGGGGCGGCCGATGTCCCGGGCCGCTGCCCGATTTCCTCGAGCAGCTCGGCCGGCGACAGCGCCAGCTTCGCTCCGTCGCGGATCAGGCCGTAGACGCCGGCGCTTTTGGCCGACGTTATGTGCCCCGGCACGCCGAACACGTCACGCCCGTGCTTCAGGGCGTAATCGGCCGTCTGCAGCGAGCCGCTTTTGGCGGCGGCCTCGACGACGAGCGTGGCGCAGGCGATGCCCGCGATGATCCGGTTGCGCCAAGGGAACGTCAGCTTCGACGGCTTCGCGTTCCAGGCGTACTCCGTCACGACGATGCCCTTCGACGCGATGGCGCGCTGCAGCGCATGATGCTCGGGCGGGTAGACGACGTTGAGCCCGTTGCCGAGCACGGCGATCGTCGCCCCCGTCGTCCGGAGCGCCCCCGCATGCGCGTACGAGTCGACGCCGCGCGCGAGCCCGCTGACGACCGGCACGCCGGCGGCGGCCAGCTCGGCGCCGAACCACCCCGCGACCTCGCGTCCGTACGCGGTCGGATGACGCGAGCCGACGACGGCCACGGAGGCCCGCTGCAGCAGTTCGAGGTCGCCTTGCGCGTACAGCACCCAAGGCGGCCGGTACATGTACCTCAGCCACGGCGGATACGCCGTATCGAAGAACGTGATCGGGGCTACGCCGCGGCTCTCATAGAACCTAAGTTTACCCGCTATGGATTCATTCGTCAAAAGCGCGTCGATTTTGGCGGCCAATTCCGTCGGCACGCCCGCGCCCGCGATCCTCGCCGCGGCCGGTTTGTCGAGCAGCGCCGTGAAATCCGGGAACGCGTCCGCGATTTTTTCGATCGTCTCCCAATCGACGCCTTCGATTTCGTGGACGGCCAGCAGCACATCCCTCTCCTTCATCATCATCCATTCCCCTTTCGCTCGGAAAATAAAAGAACCTCCCGCCCTCGGCCTGCTGGCCGAAAACGAGAGGTTGCTTACCTGCTCATGTGTTGCTATGCTTTCAAATTACTTGCGGACGATGCACTTGTCAAGCAGACCCTTCTCTTCGAGAACGGCGACGAGCGTCGAACCCATTTCGGAAGGCGTCGGCGCGACGCGGATGCCGCAGCGCTCCATCGTCGCGACTTTCTCGGCCGCCGTGCCTTTGCCGCCGGACACGATCGCGCCCGCGTGGCCCATGCGGCGTCCTGGAGGCGCCGTCTTGCCGCCGATGAAGCCGACGACCGGCTTCGTCATGTTCGCGGCGATCCACTCCGCCGCTTCTTCCTCGGCGGTGCCGCCGATTTCGCCGATCATGATGACCGCGTACGTATCCGGGTCTTCATTGAACAGCTTCAGAATGTCGATGAACTCGGAGCCCTTGACCGGGTCGCCGCCGATGCCGACCGCCGTCGACTGGCCGATGCCGCGGGACGTGAGCTGGTGCACCGCTTCGTACGTCAGCGTGCCCGAACGGGATACGACGCCGACGTGGCCCGGCAGGTGGATGTAGCCCGGCATGATGCCGATCTTGCACTCGCCCGGCGTGATGACGCCCGGGCAGTTCGGCCCGATCAGACGAGTTTTCTTGCCTTCCATGTACTTGCTGACCTTCACCATGTCGAGCACCGGAATGCCTTCCGTGATGCAGATGACGAGGTCGAGCTCCGCGTCGACCGCTTCCATGATCGAGTCCGCGGCGAATGCCGGCGGTACGTAGATGACGGAGGCGTTCGCGTCCGTCGCTTCTTTCGCTTCCTTCACCGTGTTATATACCGGAAGCGTCACTTTCGAGCCGTCTTCGAGTTCGAAATCGACGTTCGTGCCGCCTTTGCCGGGAACCGCGCCAGCGACCATTTGCGTGCCGTAGTTGAGGCCGCCGAGCGTATGGAACATCCCCGTTTTGCCGGTCATGTTTTGCGTGATGACGCGGGTATTTTTATTCACCAAAATACTCATTGGGATTCCTCACTTCCTTTAATCTGTAATGAGGCGATTACTTAACGAGCGAAACGATCTTCTGCGCGCCGTCCGCCATCGAATCCGCGGCCACGATGTTGAGGCCCGACTCGTTCAAAATTTGCTTGCCGAGCTCGACGTTCGTGCCTTCCAGGCGCACGACGAGCGGCTTGTCCAAGCCGATTTGGCGAGCTGCCGTCACGACGCCGTTCGCGATGACGTCGCAGCGCATGATGCCGCCGAAAATGTTGACGAAAATGCCTTTCACTTTCGAGTCGGAGAGGATGATCTTGAACGCTTCCGTAACCTTCTCCGTCGTCGCGCCGCCGCCGACGTCGAGGAAGTTCGCAGGCTCGCCGCCGTAATATTTAATGATGTCCATCGTCGCCATCGCGAGGCCTGCACCGTTGACCATGCAGCCGATGTTGCCGTCGAGCGCGATGTACGACAGATCGAACTTCGAAGCTTCGATTTCCTTCTCGTCTTCTTCGTCCAAGTCGCGAAGCTCGACGATGTCCTTGTGGCGGAACAGCGCGTTCGAATCGAAGTTCAGCTTCGCGTCGAGCGCCATCACTTCGCCGTCGCCCGTGACGACGAGCGGGTTGATTTCCGCGATGGAGCAATCTTTCTCGACGAACGCTTGATACAGCGCCGTCATGAACGATACCGCTTTGTTGACGAGCGGACCCGGGATGTTGATCGCGTACGCCAGCTTGCGCGCTTGGAACGGCGCGAGGCCGACCGCCGGATCGATCACTTCTTTGAAAATTTTCTCCGGCGTATGCGCCGCTACTTCTTCGATTTCCGTGCCGCCCTCTTCGGACGCCATCATCGTGACGCGGCCCGTGCCGCGGTCGACGACCAAACCTATGTAATATTCTTTCTTAATATCGCAGCCTTGTTCGATCAAGAGACGCTTGACTTCTTTGCCTTCCGGCCCCGTTTGATGCGTTACGAGCGTCTTGCCGATCAACTCGGACGCGTAATTGCGCACGTCGTCGAGGCTTTTTGCAATTTTAACGCCGCCCGCTTTCCCGCGGCCGCCGGCGTGGATTTGCGCTTTCACGACAGTGACCGGCGTGCCGAGCTTCTTCGCCGCTTCGACGGCTTCGTCGGCCGTGAACGCCACGTATCCCTCCGGAACTTTCACGCCATACTGCTTGAGCACAGCTTTCGCTTGATACTCGTGAATGTTCATCTGTAAACCTCCTATTCGATTCTATGGACGCCTACTACTCGATTGCCAATGAGCATGGGACACCAACTTTTCCATTGTATCACGAACGTGGAACATTTTCCTCACAATCAATCAACTTTCGACATTAATTTTGCTTGTATCCCTTATAACTTTTCCAAATAGTGCACAGAACATTTTGGCTGTCTTACAGTTGTTTTCGACGGGAATCGTGCTAAAATTATGGGTAGAGCAAGCGATGAGGAAGCACCTCTCCTTCGAGACCAACCATCGAAGAGAGGTGTTTTTTAATTATGTACGGCATTTGTTACGGAGCGTGCATGCACGGAATCGACGGAAAGACGGTGCGCGTGGAGGTCGATTTGTCGAACGGGCTGCCGACGTTTTCGATCGTGGGACTGCCGGACAGCGCGGTGCGCGAGTCGACGGAGCGGGTGCGGGCGGCTTTGAAAAACGGTTCGTTCGAATTCCCGCTGCGGCGAATTACGGTCAATTTGGCGCCGGCGGACGTGCGCAAGGAAGGCGCGGCGTTCGACCTCGCGATCGCGGTAGGCATTCTTTTGACGAGCGGGCAGTGGCCCGCCTCGCTCGCCGACGGCACGTTGTTTTTAGGCGAGCTGAGCCTGCACGGCGACGTGCGTCCGGTCCCCGGCGTGCTCGCGATGGCGCTCGCCGCGCGGGACGACGGCTTTTCGCGCCTCGTCGTGCCGTGGGACAACGCGCGGGAAGCGGCGCTCGTCGACGGGCTGGAGATCGTCCCGGTGAGACGCCTCGCGGACGTTCTGTCTCCCGGGCGGGACGATGCCGAAGACGGCGCCGACGGGGCCTCTGCGGGAAAGCGCGTGCCGCAGAAGGCGGAGCCGCCCGGCGAGGAGCTCGATTTCGCCGACGTCGTCGGCCAGCTGCAGTCGAAGCGGGCGCTCGCCGTGGCGGCGGCCGGCCGCCACAACGTGCTGTTTATCGGTCCGCCGGGCTCCGGCAAGACGATGCTGATGCGGCGGCTCGGCACGATATTGCCGCCGCTCGACGACGACGAGGCGCTCGAGGTGACGAAGGTATACAGCGCGTCGGGAATGCTCGCCGACCGCGGCGCCCTCGTCCGGCGGCGTCCGTTCCGCGCCCCTCATCATACGATTTCGACGCAGGGGCTCATCGGCGGCGGCGCCTCCCCGCGGCCCGGCGAGGCGAGCCTCGCGCATCGGGGTGTCTTGTTCCTCGACGAGCTGCCGGAATTTCCGCGCGCGGTGCTCGAGGCGCTGCGGCAGCCGCTCGAGGACGGCGCCGTGACGATCGCCAGGGCCAAAGGCGCCTTCACCTTCCCGGCGCGGTTCGCGCTCGCGGCGACGATGAATCCGTGCCCATGCGGGTACGACGGCTACGAATTCGACAACCGCGGCTGCAGCTGCCCGCTGCCGCGGAGAATCGCGTACTTGTCGCGGCTGTCCGGCCCGCTCATCGATCGAATCGACATGACGATGGACGTGCCGCGCTTAACCCCCGGAGAGGCCGCCGCCTGGACTCAGACCGGCGCTGCCCTGGATACAGGGCGGCTGCGGGAGCTCGTCGAGCGGGCGCAGGCGGCGCAGCGGGAACGGTACGCCGGGACGGGCATCCGCTGCAACGCGGAGCTGTCCGGCAAGTTGCTGCGCCGGTACTGCCCGCTGAGCCCCGATGCGTCCGAGCTGCTGCTCCGGGCGTACGGCTCTCTAGGCCTCAGCGCCCGCGCCCACGACCGCGTACTTAAGGTCGCGCGCACGATCGCGGACGTGGAAGGCGCGGAGCGCATCGAGGCGGCGCACATGAACGAGGCGCTGTCCTACCGCGCGTTCGAGCTGCGGCAGCAGCGCCTCCGAGAAGGAACGAAGCTCGGAGCCGACGCCCCGAGCCGATAAGTCGATAGGATCACGCGTACTAAAACGCGTCCTCGATATAATCAAGGGAGACAACGATCCCTTCTCCGTCCAACACGACGCCCGCGCAATCGAACCGGAAGCGCGCGGCCGCCGAAGACGTCTGCTGCAGATACGCTTCGGCGACGCGCCGCACCTTGCTTCGTTTCTTCGGCGTGACCGACTCGAGCGGCGCGCCGAAGGCGCCGAGCGTCCTCGCAGATCGCGACCGCACCTCGACGAAGGCGATCGTCCCGTCCTTCGCCGCGATGACGTCGATCTCGCCGATGCGGCAGCGCCAATTGACGGCGAGGATCTCGTACCCGCGATCTTCCAAGTACGCCGCGACGGCCTTCTCCCCGGCGGCGCCCAACGGACGCCGGCGATCCCCGATCAACGCGCTTCATCCTTTCGCTCGACGCTCTCCCTCGCCGCTTGATCCGTCCGGTACACGAAGCTCAATATTTCCGCCACAAGCCGGTACAGCTCCGGCGGAATTTCTTGCTCCAAGTCGAGTTTGGCAAGCACCTCGACGAGCGACGCGTCCTCGCGCACAGGCACCCCGTGCTCGGCAGCGATCGCCACGATCCGTTCCGCCACGTGCCCCTTCCCTTTCGCCTTGACGACCGGAGCCGCGGCGGCTTCGTTCGAATACGACAGCGCCACCGCCTGTTTCGGTTGTTTCGTCATACGCGCAGATCGACTCCTTTGTACGTTTGCGGCGCATACGCGGAAAGAATCGGCTTCGCGGAGGCTCCGCCGGCCGTTTGCGTCTCCTTCGGCTTCGGGGAGTGCTTGAACGCCAGCAGCTGATAGCCGATGTCCTTCAACGCCGCCTCCATGTACGTTTTCTGCGCCGCGATCGCATCCGCCACCGCCGGATGATCGTTCCACACGTGCAGGCCGACGACGCGGTTCGACACCGTCACGTCGACCCACGTTTCCCCGATCGCCGCAAGCGACAGCTGAAACCACAAACGGCAGTTTTCCGCGTCGAGCTCCCCTTTTTTTCCGCGTCTCGTATGAATATGCACTGCCGCGTTCCCGTCGCCGTTCCCGTCGGGCCCTTTCAGCGGAATAAACATCGCGACATGCGCGAACGGCGCCGTCTTGTCCTGCGCCAGCAGCAATTGCTGCCCGGTCACCGATTGCAGCGCGTTCTGTGCCGCTTCCTTCAGCGCCGGCGGCGCGTCGTCGCTGGCCGCAATTTGCGAGAGCAGCGATTTCAGCGTTTCGGCCGGCGATTTCTCGGCGGCGGCTTGCGCCGTCTGCTGCCCCGCCTCCGCGCCGACGGGCAGCGGCAGCGGCGCTTGCGGCGCAATCTCGACTCCCGGCCGGCCCGGACGCGCCGGCGTTTCCGCCGCGCCTTCGTCGGTCGGCGCCGCCGCGTTCGCCGCGAGCTCCGCCGTGCGCTGCGTCTGCGCCGCATCGAGCTTCAGCCATTCGCGCTCGGCGTCGATGCCCAGCAGCTTTAGGAACGTCATGAGAGGCGGTCGGTCCGCGCTCTTGCCCGTTTCGGCAGGCGCTCGCCTCGTTTCCTCGGCGCTTAACTTCGCCGACTCGGCCGACGCACGCGCCTGCCCCGACGGCGAGGGCGCCTCGTCCGCGGCAGCGGCAGCTGCGCTTGGCGCCGCGCCCGGCGCCCCTTGCGGCGGAGCGCCTCCGTCCGACGACGCTCCGCCGGCAGCCCCGTGGGGCCGTCCCGCAGCACCCGGCGCACCTGCAGGCGAAGCCGCGTTGGCGGACGCTTCAGACGGCTGCGGCAGCGCTCCCGGCTGCGGGTCCATCGGCGCTTGCCCTGCCGGAGCTTGTCCCGCTGACGGCTTAGCCGCCGCCGCACCCGACGAGGGGAGCGACGAGGAGGCACCGCTTATCGCCCGGCCGGGCGCGGGCGTCTCCCCGCCGTCCCCGGCCGCTCCGAGCGCCTGCCCCAGCGCCGTCTCCGCGCGCTCGAGCGCCGCCAGCAGCCCGGCGGCCGCCTGCTTCGTCGCCGCGCTCGTCTGCGGCGCGGCGAGCGCCTCGCGCGCTCCGCTCTCGAGCGCGCGCAGCAACTCCGTGGCCGGCGGTCCCGACATCGCCGCATGCAGCGCGCGCACCGTCTCCGCCGTCGCGGGCAATCCGCGCTTTACCGCCGTCGCCGCTGCGCGCAGCAGCGCTTCCGCGTCGCCGGACGGCGCCAGCGCTTCGACCGCCGCGGCGACGGAAGCCGCCGTCGCGCGGGACAACGGCGCGCCCTCTTCGTGCAGGACGCGCACGACGGCGCGATGCAGCGGCGTGTCTTTCAACCCGAAGCTTTTCAGCACCGCTTCGAACGATTCCGCGCCGACGTCGGAAGCCGCTTGGGCGAGCGGCCTCATCGACACGACGTTCGCCGGAGAATCCGGCTGCACCTGCAACAGCGTCCACTGCCCCGGCGCGACGGGCGTCTCCAGCTTCGCGCGAACGGTCGTCCCGCCGACCTGCAGCAGCGCCTCGTTCTCCGCGAACAGTTCCAGCACGACGGCGCGCACGACTTGTCCGGGACGCAGCTCCGCCGTCTTCGTTTCCGCCGGCGACGCCTCGCCGAGCACCGCCCGCATCAATCGTCCGACATCCATCGCCGTTTCCCCTCTCAACCATCCGATTACTTACTTACTATATCGTCGGAACGGCGCCGGAACGTTACGGGTATCCTAAAACAATTCCAGTTGCGTCAGCCGCTCCGCCATGACCTTGCCCAAGAACGATTGCCGGTGCAGCGGACTCGGTCCGAATTCGATCAACCGTTCGCGATGAAACTTCGTGGCGTACCCTTTGTGCGCCGCGATGCCGTATTCGGGATACATCGCGTCCCATTCCAAACAGAGCCGATCCCGCGTCACCTTCGCCACGATCGAAGCCGCCGCGATCGACAGCGACAGCGCGTCGCCGTGAATGATCGCCGTCTGCGGAATCGGCAGGTCGACCGACTCCGCATCCACGAGCAAATGCTCCGGCGCCGTCCCCAACGCTTCCACCGCGCGCTTCATCGCGAGCCGGGACGCTTGCCGGATGTTGATGCGGTCGATCGTCTCCGCGTCGACGCGCCCGACGCCGATCGCGATCGCCTGCGATTCGATCGCCGGCAGCAGCGCCTCTCGCTGCTTTTCGCTAAGCTTCTTGGAGTCGTCGACTCCGTCCAAGCGGCAGCCGCGCGGCAGCACGACCGCGGCCGCGACCACGTCGCCGAACAAGCAGCCCCGGCCGACCTCGTCCACCCCGGCGACCGCCGCGACGCCCTGCGCCCAAAGCTCGTTTTCGTATGTAAGCATCCTTTACTCCCCCAAAAACCTACGCTGCATTAGGAAAATTGTACACGAAAAAAAGCCCCCCGTCTCCGTTGGGGCTTTTCCATCTTTGCCCATATGCCGTTATGGCGCATCCGCCGGCAGTTCCAACGAGATGCGCCCGAGCTTCCCGGTACGCAAATCGTGCAAAAACACATCCGACGCCTTCGACAAATTGATTTTGCCGCCGCTCATAATCGCGCCGCGCCGTTTGCCGATCGCTTCCAACAGCCCTACGACTTCGTGAGGATTGTCGAGATCCTCGGGCAGTTCGTCAATGCCGTATCGTTCCTGAAAAACGGAAGGATAATGCGTGCATAAGTATTTTGCCAGGAAGAACGCAACATCTTCCGAATGCAAAATTTCATCTCGAATCGCACCCGTCGCGGCCAAACGGAAGCCGACCTGAGGATCCTCGAACTTCGGCCACAAAATGCCCGGCGTATCGAGCAAATCCATCTCTTTCCCGACCTTGATCCACTGCTGCCCTTTGGTGACTCCGGGGCGATCCCCCGTCGCGGCGACATGGCGTCCGGCCAATCGATTGATCAGCGTCGATTTGCCCACGTTCGGAATGCCGACGATCAGCGTCCGAATCGGCCTCGGCTCCATGCCCTTTTTCCGCCAGGCTTCGAATTTCGGAGCCATCAATTCTTTGGCCCTCGGCAAAATGTCCCTTACGTTCGTCCCCGCGTTCGCGTCGATCGGCAGCACTTTAATATGATCCGCCGCCAGCTTCTCCACCCAGCGCTCCGTCGCCGCCGGATCCGCCAAGTCGCTCTTATTGAGCAGCACGAGCCGCGGTTTTCCGCCAAGAATTTCCCCGATCATCGGGTTGCGGCTCGAATCCGGCAACCGAGCGTCCAACAGCTCGATCGCGAGGTCGATCAGTTTCAACTTTTCTTCGATCTGTCTTCTCGCCCGGGTCATATGCCCCGGAAACCATTGAATCGTCATTGCGCTGCCCTGCCTTATCGAAGTAGCGGCGGCCGAAGACCGCCGTACGGTTAGTCATGCCCGATGATTCGAATGCTCCCCAACGGCCAAATGACGACATCCGCCCTGCCGACGATTTGCTCGTACGGGATAAAGCCGATATCCCGGCTGTCGTGCGAGTTGGGGCGGTTGTCCCCCATGACGAATACATGCCCTTCCGGCACCGTTTGCGGAGGATAATCCTTGTTGTTGTAGGTTCCCCCCGATGCCGCGGCCGTATCCACCGGTTCTTGAATATACGGCTCCGACAGCTGCTCCCCGTTGATCAACACCGTGTCGCCGCGAACCTCCACCGTCTCCCCGGGAAGGGCGATGACTCTCTTGATGTAATCCGCGCCGAACCCCGAATGAAACACGACGACTTCGCCGCGTTCGGGCTGCCGGATATCGTACATTATTTTGTTTACGATAATCCGTTCCGCGGTATGAAAACTCGGCTGCATCGAAGGGCCGTCGACAATGTACGGCGAGAACAAAAACATGCGGATGACGACGACGAGCACGCCTGCGACGACGAGCGCCTTCGCCCAATCCACCGCTTCTTTGCGCCAATTCGCAGCGTCCGGACGTCCGTTCGAGGACTCCTCCATAGTTCCGTATCCTCCCAGCAAGCCACGTGATCGTAACTTTTTTATGTAGTATAAAGAAAAAAGGACTTGGTGATGTATCACGCCAAGCCCCCTGTACTGATTATCGAATCTCTTTAATTCTAGCCGCTTTACCGCGCAGGTTGCGCAGGTAGTAAAGCTTCGCACGGCGTACTTTGCCTCGACGAAGAACTTCGATCTTGTCGACGCGCGGGCTGTGCAGCGGGAACGTACGCTCGACGCCTACGCCGTAAGAAATTTTACGAACCGTATACGTCTCGCTGATGCCGCCGCCGCGACGCTTGATCACGACGCCTTCGAAGATCTGGATCCGCTCGCGCGAACCCTCTTTTACCTTAACGTGCACGCGAAGCGTGTCGCCGGGACGAAAGCTCGGAAGATCGCTGCGCAGTTGCTCGCGAGTGATTTCTTGAATCAAGTTGCTCATGGTATTACCTCCTTCCGCCATAGGCGTTCGTATCGCTCCCGGAATGTACAAGCATTCCGCTCCTTGCCAATAGAGGACCGCCCGATATCCAATTCAAGGCGACAGCCTTGAAACACACAACTAAGATCATATCACATCGCCCAGAAGATGACAAGGGAAACTATTGGCGCTCCGAGCGTTCCGCTTCCCAACGCCGGATCAGCGCCCGTTCCTTGTCGGAAAGCTCGGCCGCGTCCAGCAGGTCGGGCCTCCGGGACCAGGTGCGATAAAGCGATTGCTCCCTGCGCCACTGCTCGACGTTGGCGTGATGGCCCGAGAGCAGTACGTCCGGCACCTTCCAGCCCCTGTACTCCGCAGGCCGCGTGTAATGGGGGTATTCGAGCAATCCGGTGCTGAAGCTGTCCGTCACGGAAGATTGCTCGTTGCCGAGCGCTCCGGGCAGCAGGCGGACGACGCTGTCGACGACGACGCAAGCGGCGAGCTCGCCGCCCGTCAGCACGAAATCGCCGATCGAAATTTCGTCCGTCACCAAATGCTCCCGAATCCGCTCGTCATACCCTTCATAATGGCCGCACACCAGAATCAGATGTTCTTCCTTCGCGAATTGTTCGGCCTTCTTCTGGGTATATCTTTCCCCCTGCGGACACATGAGCACGACTCTCGGCGGGCGCCCTGCCTGCGCCCCTTCCTTTCCCGATTCGGATACGACGTGCTCCACCGCATTGAAAATCGGCTCCGGCTTCAGCACCATCCCGCCGCCGCCCCCATACGGATAATCGTCGACCGTTTGATGCTTATTTTCGGAAAACTCTCGAAAATTGACCGCGCGAAGCGAAACGATACCCTTCTCCTGCGCTTTCCCGAGAATGCTCGCATGGAAGACCCCGTGGAACATTTCGGGAAACAACGTAAGCACGTCGATTCTCATTCGAGCAGCCCTTCCATCAACCGGATCGTAACGACCTTCTCCTGTATGTTCACGTCGATTACCACATCGGCGATGTAAGGTAAATACGCCATCTTGCCGTTCTTCTGCTTTACGACCCATACGTCGTTCGCGCCAGGCCGAAGAATGTCCGTGATGACGCCGACGGACTCTCCTTCTTCGGTTTTCACTTCGCAGCCGATGATATCGTGAAAATAATATTCGTCGCGCTGCAGCCTCGCGCGTTGGTCCGACGGCACCTTAAGGCTCCAGCCTTTGTAAGGCTCGACCAAATTGATGTTGTCGAACTCTTTAAGCTTCACGATATAGACCGTTTTTTGGGGCCGGGCGTTAACGATCGTTACGGTTATCGATTTCGATTCGTCCGGCGCGACGAGCAGCAGCTCGTTACCGTTACGAAAACGCTCTTCCGGGAAATCCGTCTCCGGCCATACCTTCACTTCGCCTCGGATGCCGTGCGTGTTCACGACTTTGCCGACGGTTAACAGTTTCGGTTTCATCTCGTCCTCGCTTTCTCCAAGACTCACTTGGATAGGCAAGAGGGCTAGGACCGTACGGTCCTAACCCTCTCATTGCGGTTTGCGGTTATGATGCGATTTCTACGGCGATTCGTTTTCCGCTTTTGGCGGACGCGGACGTCACGACAAGGCGCACCGCCTTAATAATTCGGCCGCCTTTGCCGATGACCTTCCCGACGTCATCCGGATGAACCGATAGTTCATACAGGATCGAATCGTCGTCTTCCTTGACATCCACATGCACGTCGTCCGGATGGTCGACCAACCCTCTGACGAGTGTTCGTACCAATGCTTCCATCTCGCACCTCCGTGCCGCCGCGATTACTTCTGCAGCTTGGACTCGTGGAACTTCGTCATGATGCCCGCTTTGCTGAACAAGTTGCGAACCGTGTCGGACGCTTGCGCGCCGTTTTGGAGCCACTTGAGTGCTTTCTCTTCGTCAAGAGATACGGCCTCGGAGGAAGCAAGCGGGTTGTAAGTGCCGATTTCCTCGATGAACCGTCCGTCGCGCGGGGAGCGCGAGTCGGATACCACCACGCGATAGAAAGGAGCTTTGTGAGCGCCCATACGCTTTAAACGGATACGTACTGCCATGAAACTGTCACCTCCTTCAAAGGATGAACTTTGTATTTAAAACGGGAACCGGCCGCCGCCGAATCCTTTGCCTTTCATCATGCTCTTCATGTTTTTCAGCTGCTTCGCGCCTTTGCCGCCCATCATGCCCGAGAACTGCTTCATCATCTTCTTCATATCCTCGAACTGCTTCAGCAGTCGATTAACGTCGGCCACGGTCGTGCCGCTGCCGGCCGCGATCCGCTTGCGGCGCTTCGCGTCGATGGCGACGAGGCCTTGCTTTTCCGCCTTCGTCATGGACAGGACGATCGCTTCCGTCCGAGCCATCTGCTTCGGATCGATCTTCGCGTTCTGCAGCTGCTTCATATTGCCGACGCCGGGAAGCATTTCGAGCAGGTTTTCGATCGGCCCGAGCTTTTTCACCTGCTGCATTTGCTCGAGGAAATCTTCGAACGTAAACTCCGCTTTGCGGAATTTCCGTTCCATTTCCTTCGCCTTGTCCTCGTCGATGTTGGCCTGCGCCTTCTCGATCAAGGACAGCATGTCGCCCATGCCCAAAATGCGCGATGCCATCCGCTCCGGATGGAACGGCTCGAGCGCGTCGAGCTTTTCCCCCATAGCCGCGAACTTGATCGGCTTGCCGGTGACCGCCTTGACCGACAGCGCCGCGCCGCCGCGCGTATCGCCGTCGAGCTTCGTCAGCACGACGCCCGTCAGTTCGAGCTGCGAGTTGAAATGCTCGGCCACGTTTACCGCGTCCTGACCCGTCATCGCGTCGACGACGAGCAAAATTTCGTCCGGTTTCGTCTCTTCGCGGATGTCATGAAGCTCTTTCATCAATGCTTCGTCGATGTGAAGCCGCCCCGCGGTATCGATAATGACGTAATCGTTATGATGCTCTTTCGCATGCGCCATAGCCGCCTTCGCGATGTCGACCGGATTCGCCTGGTCTCCCAAGGAGAAGACAGGCACCTTCACCTGCTCGCCGAGCACCTGCAGCTGCTTGATCGCGGCCGGACGGTAAATGTCCGCGGCCACGAGCAGCGGCCGGTGATTTTGCTGCAACAGCAGCTTCGCCAGCTTGCCCGTCGTCGTCGTTTTACCGGCACCCTGCAGGCCGACCATCATAATGACCGTAGGCGGGCGATTCGACTTCGCCAATTTCGCGTTCGTCCCGCCCATCAGATCCGTCAACTCTTTGTTCACGATGTTGACGACCGTCATCGCAGGGTTGAAACCTTTTTCGAGCACCTGACCGACAGCCTGCTCTCTCACTCTGCCGATGAAATCCTTCACGACCTTGAAGTTGACGTCCGCTTCCAGCAAGGCAAGCCGCACCTCGCGCAGCGCTTCGTTCACGTCGTCTTCGGTTAATTTCCCTTTACCTCTTAGCTTGCTGAATACGCTTTGCAATCGGCTGGACAATCCTTCGAACGGCGCCATCGGCTTCGCCTCCTTTCTTACCCTCCGGACACGATGTCCTGCAATACCCCGCGGATACGATCCGATTCGGACGAATCGACCAAGCGTTCAAGCTCCTTCGCTAGCCGTTCCGCGGCTTGTTGCCGGCGTTCGTGCTTCGCGAGCAGCTGAAGCTTGTCCTCGTATTCCTCCAACATCGTCTCCGCGCGCTTTATATGTTCGTATATCGCTTGCCGCGAAACCGCGAACTGCTCCGCGATTTCGCCCAACGAATAATCCTCGTGAAAATAATACGATAAAAACGTACGCTGTTTCTCCGTAAGCAACGGTTCGTAGAAATCGAACAGCATATTGATTCGGTTCGTCTTTGCCAGCGCATCGCGATCCTTATCCGTCATCCGCTCGCCTCCGCTCCGAATCGAGTGTCAAGGCTGCAGTCTTTACAGCAACATAGGTTAGTGTACTCGATAGCCTTCCTCGTGTCAAGGTTAAATCCTTGATAGCGATCCAGCACATATGATACTGTGTTGGCATGGGAGGAGAGATACTATGCGACTGGAACTCGTTTCCATAAACGTCGGGAAACCGACCGTCATCCGATACGGCGGGAGAGAAATCGTATCCGCCATCATAAAACATCCCGTCAACAGCCGCGTCGCGCTCGCATCCGAGCCTTTGCAGGGAGACGAGCAAGCGGATCGAGTGCACCACGGCGGGGCGGACAAAGCGATCTGCGCTTATTTCATCGATCATTATCCGCATTGGGAGAAAACGTTCGGCAAACCGCTGCACCCCGGCGCTTTCGGCGAAAACTTCACTTTAAGAGGCGCTAACGAAAACGACATCCGCATCGGAGACGTTTTCCGGCTTGGAGAGGCGAAACTGCAAGTAACCCAACCGCGCGTTCCCTGCTATAAATTAGCCGCTCGCCACGAACGATCTTCCCTCGAAGCCGAAGTTTTGGATACGGGGTATACGGGATTTTATTTCGCAATAATCGCCCCGGGAAGCGCGGCGGCCGGCGATCGGCTTGTGCTCGAAACCCCGCACCCTGCCGGCGTCACGGTCACCGAAGCGAATCGTATCATGCATAAAGACAAGACCGACGCGGCAGGGCTGAAAAGATTGCTCGGCGTAGAGGCGCTGGCCGAAAGCTGGCGGCAACAATTGTCCAAACGACTGCTGTAACGCGGAAGTATCGAACGGAGAGCGTCAAGCTGCTAACTTTCGCTCTCCTTTTTTGCCCCTAGGATAACCGCACCGCCTTCTGATCGCACCGTTCCCGCTTCGTTTATTTATTCCGGTACTATACAGGTCTCGTACTGTCCGGGAAGCCGTCCTGTTCGCCCCCCAGCACTCGCCGATCCGCTCGCCCCCGGCACACTCCCATTCAAAATTCTCTACTCGCTATCCCCTTCGCTCAGGTTATCCCTTGCTATGGGTCCTCGCAACTTACTCTTACCTCTATACACGCTATCCCCGCTGCTCAGGATACGGATTACCGGAATTTTCATTCTGATTCGTAATCATTATTCCCAATATTCGACATGCTCCCGCAATCCGACGTCACCTTTCACCATCCTCGTTTCGCTATCCCTTTAACTCAGAACTATTCGCCATGAAAACAATGAATATCGGAAAAGTTTATTGATCCAGAACATGTGTTCTGATATCATATGGGTAGGAACACTGGTTCGGTTGGAGTGGTTTTTATGGAGGATATTATTTCGTTCTTCTTCCGTCGGAAATGGCCCAACGGTTTTCGCTGCCCGCGGTGTTTCCACACCCAGGCTTATTCGGTGAACACCCGCCGGCTCCCTCTATTCGAATGCAAAGCCTGCAGCCACCAAACGTCGCTGACTGCCGGTACCATATTGGAAGGAACCCGTACTCCGCTTCACAAATGGGCCGAAGCAATGCGTCTCGTCTCCTGCGATCGGAGCATCAATGCCGTTCAACTTGCCTCTCAAATTCAGGTAACTTATAAAACGGCTTGGGCCATGCTGATGAAAATTCGCAAGGCACTTTCCGCCGAGGAATCGCAAACTCCACTCCAAGGACGCGTATCCTGCAGCGTCGCCTTCTACGGTCGAAGAAATTGCCACTACATCCGCCATCCTCAGGAGCATGCCGTTCTAGTCGCAATGGGAACAACCGATACAGATAGCCGATCCATGATTAAATTTCAATACATCACGCCTAATGACATGATTGGGAAACGACTGCGGCCCTACGCAATGTTTCAATTCGCACAGCAGCATACGAAAAGCTGTACGGAGTTTCGCATGTTAAACCGCATACAATATTATCGAAGCTTCGTTCTGCCTGTCGTTTTCGAGAAAGTCAAAACATGGATTAACAAAACGTTCCGCGGTATCGGGCCGAAATACCTCCAATACTATTTGGACGAGCACTGCTTCCGTCAAAATAAAGCTTCCCATGGCGCAAACATATTCGACTCTCTAGCCATGGTGTGTTTACGTACGCCCAAATCGCCGCTGCTTCCTACATTACAGAATGCAGGGCTATTTCTAGCGTCGTAAGCTGTAAGATCGGTAGAACCTCTGTTTCAGAAAATGGCTGTGAGACAACCACACTCTTTTCAACCTGAGCGACGGGGATAGCGGTGACATGATGCGGTTTCGAACCGTACGGAAGCGGCAGCCGAATGTTCGTTATCCGAATTCTCCGGCAGTCCTCCCCGCATAGGCAACAGCTTGCTGAGCGCTTATACGTACCGTACCTTCCTGTCCTGAGCAGAGGGGATAGCGTGAAGAGAGAGGCGGAAAAGAGAAAACAAGCCCGCCGCCGAACACTCGGCAACAGGCTTGCGCGCAAACGATTTGAGAGAAGCAGTTACGTACGAGGGGACTCCGACGATTCCGATTCAGCGTCGGGTCCGCCGATGCCTTGAAACAGGGCATGGACGAATTGCTGCGCGTCGAACGGCAGCAGGTCGTCGATTTTTTCGCCGAGGCCGACGAGCTTCACCGGGAGTTCCATCGCCTGGCGGATCGCGATAACGATGCCGCCTTTCGCCGTGCCGTCGAGCTTCGTCAGCACGAGTCCCGTGACGCCGGTTTTTTCGCCGAACAGCTTTGCCTGTTGAAGGGCGTTTTGCCCCGTCGTGGCATCCAGCACGAGCAGCACTTCATGCGGCGCCTCTGGTACTTCTCTGCGGATGACGCGGAAAATCTTGTTCAGCTCTTCCATCAGATTCACTTTATTTTGCAAACGTCCCGCGGTATCGCAAATGAGGACGTCGACGTTACGCTGCTTCGCCGCATGCACCGCGTCGAAAATGACGGCGGCCGGGTCGGAGCCCTGCCCTTGCCGAATGACGTCGACGCCGGCCCGCTCGCCCCACACCTCGAGCTGCTCGATCGCCGCGGCGCGGAACGTATCGCCCGCCGCGAGCAGCACCGATTTGCCCTCTTTCTTCAAACGGTGGGCCAGCTTGCCGATCGTCGTCGTTTTGCCGACGCCGTTGACCCCGACGATCAGATAAATCGTCAATCCTTCCGCCGCGGTCTTCAGCTGCTCCGGAGCTTCTTCGTCGCCGCCCAGCAGCTCGACGAGCTTCTCGGACAAAACCGGGCGCAGTTCCGCGGGGTCCTCGATTTTCCGTTTGCGCACCTCGGTCCGAAGCTCATCGATCAAATTCATGACGGTGTTGACGCCTACATCAGCGCCGATGAGAATTTCTTCGAGTTCCTCATAGAACGCTTCGTCGATCTTTTTGCGGCGGGAGAACAGATCTTCCACCTTGCCGACGAACGCGTTGCGCGTTTTGGACAAGCCTTCTTTGAATTTATTCGTTACTTCTTCCGCTTTGGAAGCGATATTTTCTCGAAGCCGTTTGAAAAAACTCACTTTATCTCTCCCGCTCCTTACGCCGTCATCGGCTCTTCATCTTGATCGAGTCGTACCGACACCAGCTTCGACACGCCGCCTTCCTCCATCGTCACGCCGTACAGCACGTCCGCTTCTTCCATGGTGCCTTTGCGATGAGTGACGACGATGAACTGCGTTTGCATCGAAAATTCCCTCAAATATTGCGCGAATCGCGCGACGTTCGCTTCGTCGAGCGCCGCTTCGACTTCGTCGAGCACGCAGAACGGCACCGGCTTTATTCGTAAAATCGCGAACAGCAGCGCGATGGCCGTCAGCGCCCGCTCGCCGCCGGAGAGAAGCTGAAGGTTTTGAAGCTTCTTCCCAGGGGGTTGCGCGACGATGTCGATGCCGGTCTCGAGCAAATTGTTCGGTTCCGACAAGACGAGATCTGCGCGTCCCCCGCCGAAAAGGCGAGCGAACACGTCCGAAAATTGCTCGCGGATCGCTTGGAACGATTGCAGGAACCTCTTCGACATTTCTTCGTCGATTTCGCGGATAACGCCGTACAGTGCCGTCTTCGCCTCGATCAAATCGTTCTTTTGCCCCGTGAGGAATTCGTACCGTTCGGATACGCGGGCATACTCTTCGATCGCGCCGAGATTGACTTCGCCGAGCGCCGAAATCGCCCGCTTCAAATCGCGCACCTCGTCTTGGGCGGCCGGAACGTCCTCCGGAATTTCGTAGCGTTCTTTCGCGAGCTCGTAGCTCAATTCGTAATCTTCGGCCAGCTTCCGAAGCAGGTTGTCGAGCTCGACGTCCAACCGGTTGACCTTGATATCGGTTTGACGCGTCTGCTCCTCTAATGCACGGAGCCGGTTGCGCTCCTCGCGCGTAACGTTCTCTTCGCGCTCCAACGCCGCCGTTTTCTCCGCGCGTTCCGCACGCGCGTACTCGAGACGCTCCGCGCAGCGCTCTTTGCGAATGCGAAACTCGTTCGCCTGCTCGGTGCGCGTGCTCGCTTCCCGCTCGAGTCCCGCCAATTCCTCGACGAGCCGGGCTTCCGCCGCCTGCGCCGCGGCCCTCTCCTCTTCCAAAGCGTCGGAATCCGCCCGAATGCGCGACAGCTGTGCGGCGATCGCCTGCTTGTCCTGCGCGACGGCCGCCGCTTGGACCTTCCATTCCGTCAGCTGCTGCTGCGTTTCTTCCTTCGCGGATTGGACCGCCTTCCGGTGAAGCTCCGCTTCGCGAATCATGTTCGTCAGCTCCGCCTCCTCGGCGGCAAGACGTTCGATCCGGGCGGCGAGCTCGACGCGGCGGTCGGCCTCGTTCTGCGCTTCCTCTGATAACGTCTCCGCATCGGATACAAGCAGCTCGACATGCGCTTTCGCGTTCCGCAGCTCCGATTCGATTCGGTTCAGCTCGGATCTCGCTTCCGTCTCCTCGCCCCGCCGCTTCTCGCCTGCATCCCGGCACAGCTCCAGCTGCTTCTGTGTGGACGCGAGTTCTGCGCGGACGGCGTCGACCGATTCGCGAAGCCTTGCGATCTGCTTCTCGGAGGTTTCGATTTCCTTCGTAAGTTCTTCGATTTGGCGGGTTCGGCCGAGCAGCGATACGTTCTTCTTCTGTAAGCTTCCGCCCGTCATCGAACCTCCCGCATTGACGACATCGCCTTCCAGCGTCACGACCCGGTAACGGTATTGCAGCCGGGAGGCGATCCGGTTCGCCTGCTCGAGACTTTCCGCGATGACGACATTGCCGAGCAAGCTGCGCACGATGCCCGAATACGTCGGATCGAAGCCGACCAAATCGGAAGCGACGCCGACGAAGCCGTCGGCGGTCGCCGCGGATCGGCGCTCCATGTCCGGTATCGAACGCGGCTTGATGACGTCGAGCGGCAGGAACGTCGCCCTGCCGAGCTGCCGCGATTTGAGGTATTGGATCGCTTCGCGGGCACGCGCTTCGTTATCGACGACGATGTGCTGCAGCGCGGCGCCGAGCGCCGTTTCGACAGCCAGCTCGTACTCGCCGGGAACACGGATGATTTCCGCGACGGCGCCGCGGATGCCGGGCAGCGAGCCTTTCTGCTTCGCTTTCAGCACTTCTCTGACGCCGAGCGCGAAGCCGTCGTAATCGTCCTGGAGATCCTGAATCGTCTGTTTCCGGGAAACGAGGCCGTCGACCTTTTGTTCCCATTTCCGCACGGTCGATTGCGCTTCCTCCAGCAGCCCCTGCTTCTCGTGAATGAGCTGGCTGAGCTCCATGTAACGGTTCCGTTCGGCTTCGATCTGCGCCTTCAACTGCTCTAGGCGGGATTGCCAGTCGGCGCGGGCCGACTCGAGCTCTTGGACGCGGGCTTCCGCCTTGGTTCGCTCCTCGGTAAGTCGCGCCGCGCGGCGATCGTGCTGCTCGGCTTGCGCCTCGACGTATTTAAGCTCGTTGCGGGCGGACGCCAGCTCGTTCAGCTTGTCCAGCAACTCCGCCTTCAGGCGTTCCTCCGTCTCGCCGAGGAGGCCGCCCGCTTCCGCGAGCAGCCGATCCTCTTCGACCCGAATGCGGCGGTTCAATTCGTTCAATTGCTGCGTCAGCGCCGCAAGACGGCTCTCGAGCTCCGCCGATTCGACGCCCCTCTCCTCCAGCTTACGGGAGATCGTGCGAATCGTTTCGCGCTGCGCCTCGGCGTTTTCCTCGGCGTGCTTGCGGCGCTCCTTCAGCACCTCCCCGGCGCTGATCGACTTCTCGAGCTCCTCGCTCGTATGGAGCAGCTCCGCTTGTAGCGCTTCCAGCGATTCCTCCAGCTTCCGCAAGGCGAGGCGCTGCTCTTCGAGTTCCGCGTCGTGCGCGGAAACGACGGAAGCCACCTTTAATTCTTCGTCGCGAAGACGATTCAACGTTTCCGACGCCTCCGCCCACGAGCGGTGCAATTCCCCAATGTTATAAACATACAGGGAAACTTCTTTCGATTTCAGCAATTCCTTTAACCGCTTGAACTCGGTCGCTTTCTGGGATTGCTTTTTCAAAGGCTCCAGCTGGTCCTCCAGCTCCGAGGCCAAATCGTTAATGCGAACCAAATTCGCCTCGGTTTCCTCGAGGCGCTTCGTCGCTTCTTTTTTTCTGGATTTGTATTTCACGATGCCTGACGCTTCTTCGAATATGCCGCGTCGATCCTCGGACCTCGTGCTGAGAATTTCTTCGATTCGGCCTTGGCCGATAATCGAATATGCTTCCTTCCCGATGCCCGTGTCCATGAACAGCTCGGTAATATCCTTCAAACGGCAGGCTTGGTTGTTGATGAAGTATTCGCTGTCGCCGTTGCGGTGCAGCCTGCGGGTGACCGTCACTTCGCTAAAATCGAGCGGCAGCGAATTGTCGGTATTGTCGAGCGTAAGCGACACTTCGCTGAAGTTAACCGCTTTGCGCGAATCGCTGCCGGCGAAAATGATGTCCTGCATATTGCCGCCGCGCAAGCTCTTCGCGCTTTGCTCCCCAAGCACCCACCGAATGGAGTCCGATATATTGCTTTTGCCGCTGCCGTTCGGCCCGACGACCGCCGTAATGCCGGAAACGAATTCCAGCTCCGTCCGGTCGGCGAACGACTTGAAACCGGCGAGTTCGAGTCTTTTAAGGAACAAGTGAATTCACCCCAGCCTATTGTAGCACATTCCGTTCGTTCCCGCGCCGGGCAATCGTCGTCGCGCGCTTCGCTACTTGCCGTCCGACAGCTTCCGCAGCGCTTCGGCGGAGGCTTCCTGCTCGGCTTCCTTCTTCGTTCGGCCGACGCCTCTGCCGTACGGCTCGCCTTGGATCCGGACCTCGACCACAAATTCGCGGTCCTTCGCTTTCCCCCGTTCCTCGACGACGGCGAGCTCGATCGCGCCGAGCGATTGCTGGTGCGCTTTCTCGTACAGGCGCGATTTGGCGTCGATGACGCCGCGCGCGATGTACGCCTCGATTTCCGGGAACATCGTGCGGGACAAAAATTCGATGACCTGATCCCACCCCGCGTCCAAGTAAATCGCGCCGACGAACGCTTCGAACACGTCCGCGAGCAAGGACGGCCGCTCCCTGCCGCCGGACAAATCTTCGCCCCTGCCCAAAAGCAAATAGTCTCCGAGCGAAAGCGACTTGGCCAGTTTGCTGAGCGCCTGCTCCCGGACGATCGCCGCGCGGACGAAGGTCAGCTTGCCCTCCGGCCAGTCCGGGTACACGCGGAACAAATGTTGTGACGTCGCGAGCTGCAGAACCGCGTCGCCGAGAAACTCGAGCCGTTCGTTATGCACCGCGTCCTTATGTTCGTTCACGTATGAAGAATGGGTAAACGCTTCGCGTAGAAGCGAAGCGTCTCGGAAATGGATATTCAACTGCTGCTGAAGGCGTTCGAAATCGTTCATGCTACCCGCCTAAGCTTCAAATTTCTTGAGGATGATCGTCGCGTTGTGACCGCCGAATCCGAAGGAGTTCGAGAGCGCCACGCGCGCGTTCGTTTCGCGCGGCACGTTCGGCACGTAGTCGAGATCGCACTCCGGATCTTGATCTTCAAGGTTGATCGTCGGCGGAAGCTTGCCGCGCGACAGCGCCAGCGCGCAAATGACGGCTTCGACGCCGCCGGCCGCGCCGAGCAAGTGGCCCGTCATGGACTTGGTGGACGAAACGGCCAGTTTGTAGGCGTGGTCGCCGAACGTCGCTTTGATCGCCGTCGTTTCGGAAATGTCGCCGACCGGCGTCGACGTCCCGTGCGCGTTAATGTAGTCGACTTCCTCCGGGGAGATGCCCGCGTCCGCCAGCGCTTTGCGCATGCAGCGCGCGGCGCCGTTCGGATCCGGATCGGTCATATGGTGCGCGTCGCCGCTCATGCCGTAGCCGATCACTTCGCCGTAAATGCGCGCGCCGCGCTTCGTCGCGTGCTCGAGCGTCTCCAGAATGAGCACGCCCGCGCCTTCGCCCATGACGAAGCCATCGCGGCCGACGTCGAACGGACGGCTCGCGCGCTCCGGTTCGTCGTTGCGCGTCGACATCGCCCGCATCGAGCAGAAGCCCGCGAGGCCCGTCGGGCGAATCGTCGCTTCCGCGCCGCCGCAAATCATGACGTCCGCTTCGCCGTTCTGCAGGAGTCGGAACGAATCGCCGATCGTATGCGTGCCCGTCGCGCAGGCCGTCACGGTCGTCGAGTTCGGACCTTTCGCCCCCGTCATGATCGACACTTGCCCGGAGGCCATGTTCGCGATCATCATCGGGATAAAGAACGGGGATACCCGTTTCGGGCCTTTCTCGAGCAGCGTGCGGTACTGATCCTCGAACGTGCCGAGACCGCCGATGCCGGAACCAATATAGACGCCAACGCGTTCAGGATCCGCATCTTCGGTCACGGACAATTTCGCGTCCTCCAGCGCCAGCTTCGCCGCCGCGGCGGCGAACTGCACGTATCGATCCATGCGGCGGGCTTCCTTGCGATCGATGTACGCCTCCGGATCCCAGTCTTTGATTTCGGCCGCGATGCGCGTCGGGTACTCGCTCACGTCGAACGACTCGATTGCCGAGACGCCCGATTTGCCGGACATCAAATGATCCCAAAACGTATCCAAATCTCTGCCGAGCGACGTAATGGCGCTCATGCCCGTAATGACGACTCGATGTTTCATGCCAGACCACCTCAACGTTCCGTAATTGATAATTTATATATTAAAACGCTATTTCGTCTAGCTCAAAGCGCTCATTAGATGTGGAGAAGTCCCGCTTCGCCAAGAAACGGGACTTGCGTAAGGTTTGACTCGAATTACTTATGAGCTTGTATGTAATTCACTACTTCGCCTACCGTAGTGATTTTCTCCGCATCTTCGTCGGAGATTTCCATATCGAACTCATCTTCCAATTCCATTACCAATTCGACGACGTCAAGCGAGTCGGCGCCCAAGTCCTCCTTGAAAGATGCTTCAAGTGTAACTTCAGCCTCATCTACGCCAAGGCGGTCGACGATAATTTTCTTTACGCGATCTAATACGTCGGACATCCGGTTCACCTCCTCTTTGGTATTATACGAAACGGGAACGCAAAAAGCCATATTTGAAAACGTTACATGTACATTCCGCCGTCGACGTGGACGGTTTGACCCGTCATATAAGACGCTTCGTCGGACGCCAGGAACCGGACGACCTTAGCGACCTGCTCCGGATTGCCCAGCGTGCCGAGCGGAATTTGCTTCAGCATCGACTCCTTCAATTCAGGAGAGAGCTTCTCCGTCATGTCCGTGTCGATGAAGCCCGGCGCGACGCAATTGACCGTAATGCCGCGCGACGCGAGCTCGCGGGCCGCCGACTTCGTGAGGCCGATGACGCCGGCTTTCGCCGCGACGTAGTTCGCCTGCCCCGGGTTGCCGAGCGCGCCGACGACGGACGAAATATTGACGATGCGGCCCGAGCGCTGCTTCATCATCGGTCGCGTAACCGCCTTGATGCAGTTAAACACGCCTTTCAGATTCGTGGCGATGACCTCGTCAAACTCTTCTTCCTTCATCCGCATCAACAAGTTGTCGCGCGTGATGCCGGCGTTGTTGACGAGAATGTCGACTTTGGCGAACGCCTCGATCGCGGCCGACACCATCGCCTCGACGTCCGCGGACGACGCAACGTTCCCTCGAACCGCGATCGCCTTCCTGCCCAACGCTTCGACCGCCGCGACGACTTCTCGCGCGGCCGCTTCGTTGCCGGCGTAATTGACGACGACGTCGGCGCCGCTCGCCGCCAGCTCGAGCGCGATCGCTCGGCCGATGCCGCGGGACGCTCCGGTCACGATCGCCGCTTTCCCTTCCAACATCGCAATTCCTCCTTTCAATTTAGCGTAGCGCCTGCACGGCGGCTGCCGCCGCCTCCGCGCCGTTCACCGTCACGATGCGCACGGTTTTGTCGATTTTCTTGATCAAGCCGCTGAGCACCGAGCCGGGGCCGAATTCGACGAACGTATCGACGCCGAGCGCGATCAAGCGCTGCACGCTGTCTTCCCAGAGGACCGGCGCGCAAACCTGCTGCACGAGCAGGCGGCGGATGTCGTCGGGCGACGAGACGGGTTCGGCCGTCACGTTGGCGACGACGGGTACCGCGGGAGCCGCGATGTGAACCGTTGCGAGCAGATCTTCCAACCTCGCCGCAGCCGGCTGCATGAGACTGGAGTGGAACGGTCCGCTCACCTCGAGCGGCACGACGCGCTTCGCTCCCGCCTCCTTGCCGCGGGCGACGACCGCGTCGACGCCTTCCTTCGATCCGGAGACGACGATTTGTCCGGGGCAGTTGACGTTCGCGAGCTCGACCCGCCCGACTTCGCCCGTCACCGCTTCGCACAGCGCGCGCAGCGCGTCCCGTTCGGCGCCGAGCACCGCCGCCATCGCGCCGAGGCCTCCGGGCACAGCCTCTTCCATATAACGCCCGCGCATATGTACGAACCGCGCGGCTTCCGCCGGCGTCAGCGCGCCCGCCGCCGCCAGCGCCGTCCATTCGCCGAGGCTGTGCCCGGCGACGTAATCCGGCGTCAGGTCCGCGCCGCCCGCCGCCCGGAACGCCTCTAAGTACGCGAGGCTCGTCGTCAGCAGCGCCGGCTGCGTGTTCGCCGTCGATTTCAACGCTTCCTCCGGTCCTTCGAACGCGATCGTCGACAGCGAATAGCCTACTGCCGCATCGGCGTCGTCGTACAGCTTTTTGACCTCGGGGATGTGCAGCGCGTCTTTCCCCATGCCGACGATCTGCGCGCCTTGGCCGGGGAAGACGAATGCCGTCTTGCTCATCGTTCACCCTCCCATGAAAACCGCTAATTTACGTTTTAAGTGCAGGAATTTTATCTATTGCGTTACCAGGTCAGCACCGCGCCGCCCCACGTGAGGCCGCCGCCGAAGCCGACGAGCACGACCGTATCGCCCTGCTTGACGCGACCTTCCTGGACCGCCTCCGACAGCGCGATCGGGATCGTCGCGGCCGAAATGTTGCCGTACCGATGCACGTTGATCATCACTTCGTTCTCGGTCAGCTCCAGCTTTTCCATCGCCGCATGGATAATGCGGATATTCGCTTGGTGCGGAACCAGCAAGTTGATGTCGCTCTTCGACTTGCCGGCCTTCGCGAGCACGCTCTCGGTCAGATTTTCCATAATGCGGACCGCGAATTTGAACACTTCTCGGCCGTTCTGCCAAATATGGTGCGTGACGCCTTCCGGCAAGCAATCCGCCGTCGGGTACCGCGAACCGCCGACGCAGCCGCCACGCAGGAGCGGTCCGCCCGCACCGTCGGCGCCGAGCTCGAACGCTTCGAATCCGCGCCCCTGCTCCGTCGGGCCGAGCACGACCGCGCCCGCGCCGTCGCCGAACAGGATGCACGTATTCCGATCCGTGTAGTCGGTCACGCGGGAGAGTACCTCCGCGCCGACGACGAGCACGTAGTCGTACATGCCGGAGGCCACGAAGTTCGCCCCGTTCGCGAGACCGTATACGAAGCCCGAGCAGGCTGCGGCCAAATCGAATGCGGCCGCCTGTCTCGCGCCGAGCTTATCCTGCAGAATGCACGCCGTCGACGGACACATCACGTCCGGCGTCATTGTAGCGACGATGATAAGGCCGAGCTGGTCGGCGGTAATGCCTGCGCTCTGCAGCGCCGCAACGGACGCCTCGTAAGCCAAATCGGAGGAGGCTTGATGCTCGGCCGCGATGCGCCGCTCCTTGATCCCCGTCCGCGTGACGATCCACTCGTCGTTCGTTTCTACCATCGATTCCAGCTCTTGGTTCGTCAAAATGCGTTCAGGCACGTAATGCCCCGTGCCCAAAATGCCGACCGGTCTGCCGATCATCATGACCTCATTCCCCTTTCCCTAGCTCCGAAGCGATCGTGCCGACAACGTCCGACCGAAGGGCCGATACCGTTTGGCGCACCGCGTTCTTGATCGCCCGCGCATCGCTCGATCCGTGGCTCTTCATGACGACGCCCGTAAGTCCGAGCATCGGAGCCGCTCCGACTTCCCTGTAGTCCATCTTGTCCCGGAACTTCCGCAGTCCCGGGCGCAGCACGGCCGCAGCCAGCTTAGACAGCGTCGTCCGCGTAAACTCTTGCTTCAAGGCGCCGAACAGCGTCTGCGCGGTGCCTTCCAACGATTTGAGCATCACGTTGCCGACGAAGCCGTCGCAGACGAGCACGTCGCAGACGCCGTTCAAAATGTCCCTCGCCTCGACGTTGCCGACGAACCGAATCGGCGCCGCTTCGAGCAGCGGGTACGCCGCCTTCGTCACTTCGTTGCCTTTCCCCGGCTCCGTGCCGACGTTCAGCAGCCCGACGCGCGGCTCCTTGATGCCATGCACCTTGCTGCGATAAACGCTGCCCATGACGGCGTATTGCGCCAGCTGCTCCGCGGTCGCGTCCATGTTGGCGCCGAGGTCGAGCGCCAGCACGCCGACGCCGTCCATCGTCGGAATCATCGGCGCGAGCGCCGGGCGCTCGATGCCTTTGAGGCGGCCGACGACGAGCAAGCCCGCAGTCATCAGCGCGCCCGTATTGCCGGCCGAGATGAGCGCGTCCGCTTCGCCGCCCTTCACCATCGACGCCGCGACGACCATCGAGGCGTCCTTCTTGCGGCGGACGGCGCGAACCGGCTCCTCGTCGGCCGCGATGACCTCGGAGGCGTGGCGGATTTCGACGTTGGACAGCGACGCGGCGCCGCTTGCGGCGAGCAGCTCGCGAATGCGCGCTTCGTCTCCGACCAAAATGATTCGGGCGTCGGCGAACTCCTTCGCCGCTTCCGCGGCGCCCGCGACGATGCCTTCGGGAGCGTTGTCTCCCCCGAACGCGTCAATGGCGATTCGCATCGTTCGAAACTCCTCTCGCTTCGGCCGTTTTCCCCGACCGATAAATCACAAAATGTCCTTGAAACACGAGATCGTCCCCGACGTAGGTGAACACTTCGACCTTCGCCTTCCCCTTGTCCCCGGGGGCCGATTTCACGTACCCTTTGGCCACGCACCGCTCGCCGAGCCGAACCGGCCGCAGGTAGCGGATGTCCGCCGACGCCGTCAGCGCGACTTCGTCGTTGATAAGCGCGACGGCCAGCGAATTCGCCTGCGCGAAGATGTGGTGCCCGCGCGCGATGCCGGTTCGGGAAAACACATGCTCCTCGCCGACTTCCAGGATCGAGATGCCCGATTTGTCTAATTGCAAATCGATGACGTCCCCGATCACTTCGTCCATCGGCAGCGAGCGGACGACCGATTGCGAAACGGCGGCCATCTGTTTTATTCTTTCCCGAACTTCGGGAATGCCAAGCTCCATTCGGTCGAGCCGAATCGTCTGGATGCTGACGCCGAATTCGGCGGCCAGTTCCTCGTCCGTGACGAACGGATTATTCTGTATGGTCGCCGCCAGTCGCTCCTGGCGCGCCGGTTTCGGCAAACGTTGGATGGCGGACACCTCCGCTTCGCGGAATAGTAACGTCGTTAAGAATTAGTACCAGGTCTTAGTACTAGTATATATTACTTAACCAAAAAGATGCAACAAAAAAAGCATTCCGCCGAAACGGAATGCTTCCTTTATGTGTTGTGTCATCAGCCTTGCTTCACGATGTCGCGGGATTTGTACGTTCCGCAAACTCTGCATACGTGATGGGCCAACTTCAGCTCGCCGCAGTGGTCGCACTTCACCATGCCCGGAACTTCCAACTTGAAATGAGTCCGGCGCTTGTTCTTGCGCATTTTCGACGTTTTTGCAAATGGTACTGCCATGTTCCCACCTCCTTGCAAGAGTGCTCGTGAAACTACACCGTAATGTTTTACGAAAAAAAGTCTTTGAGACCGGCGAGACGCGGATCGATCCGCTCTTGTACGCAATCGCAAGTCTCGGCGTTCCGGTCTTTGCCGCACACGGGACACAGCCCCTTGCACGCGTCGCCGCAAACCGCCGCCATCGGCAGCTGGACGACGAACGCTTCGCGCAGATAAGGCGTCAAATCGACGACCTCGTCCGGGACATGATGAATGTCCTCGTCGCGCTCGGCGATGCCGCGCTGCATCGTGAACATCTCCGTTACCGAAAATTCCGCTTTCTCCGTCACTTTGCGAAGGCACTTGGAGCACACCAATTCCAGTTCGGCCGTTAATGTGCCTGTGACGATCGCCGTGCCGGAATCGGACCGCGCGGTCAAGTTCGCCTCGATCGGACCAGCCATACGAATGTCGTTGCGTCCGGTGACGGGATCCTCCATCACGAGACTTCCGCGAAGCTCGATGGGTGCGCCTCTCGCTGCCAACTCGCGCAAATTGATATTCACGAAGCATCACCTCAAACACACAAAGATTATTATATCCAGTAACTTCGCCCTTTGTCAATCCTCAATGCGGAATCGATAATATTTCCGTTCTGCCTTCAATCGTCGAGTACAATTTCCACTGCCCGTTCGTCAATCTGCGCAGCGTATGAATCGTCTCCGTGCGCCGATCCGCGAGCTTCGGACCCGCCGACTTGCGCATCGTCTGCACCGTATGCACGTACATCTCGTCCTGGGAACGCTCGAGTACCGTCAACGATTCCAACTCGTGAACCAAATCGTATGCGCCGAACATCCATGGAAGCGTCGCCTCCGTCGCCTTGCGCATCGGGGAATCCGCGTGGACGATCTTCAACGCGGCGTTCACGTCTTCTTGATTTAAGGCTTCCATATATGCAGCGATCGTATTCCGGGCGACCGTTTCTTCCTCGGGCGCCGACGCCTCGCCGGGCGGCGTTCCGAACGGCGACGTCCACTCCCGCGACAGCAAGGCCGCGTCGTACAAACGCCACGCGCCGTCGGTTCCTTGGCGCATCGTCACCTTCATGTCGACCCGATTGTCGACATAGAACGCCCCTGCCGTCTTCGCGTTCGCCTCCGTGACGCGCAGCGTCGCGACGCCGCCGTGCACCGATTCGACGACGAGCGACTCGAGCGTCGTCCGCACGTCGCGGCGGGCGTACGCGTCCGCGAGCGTCGTGCGGAGCGAGGCGCGAAGCGGCGACGCCGCATGCACGAGGCGCAGCACCGCGGCGGCGTCTTCCCGGTTCGCGGCCGCGAGATACGCCTCGTAGGCGGCCTTAACGCCCGCTTGCTGCTCTTCCGCCGACGGGCCGCTCGCGATGCGGATGCTGCGCTCCGCGCCGTCCCACGCAACCGAAGCGCCTGCCGTCTCGCTGACGAACCGAAGCGGCACGAACGTGCGGCCCCCGACGATCGCCGGCGCCGCCAGCAGCGGCTTCGCCGTGCCGTCGACTGTCGCCGACGCCGCGCCGACCGTCAGCGTCAACGTCTTGCCGCCGCCGCGGCCTGTCACCGTCTTCGTCGCCGCGTCCCACGACACTTCCATCCCGAGCCGCTCGAACAGCGCCCGGAACGGTACGAACGTCGTGCCGGCGGCGATGTACGCCGGCGCGTCCGCAACGAGCTCTTCCCCGTTAAACCAAATTCGGATCGGCTTCTCCTCCGCCGTCGCCGCGCCCGGCAATCCCGTCGTCAACAGCAGAGCGAACGCGGCGGCCAGCTTCGTCCAACGCGATGTCTTCATCGTTATTCACCATACTCCTGCTCTCTGCAAATCTTTCTTGGTCAAATCTCTCATCGACAAATCTCGCAACGACATTGTTACATTGTAGCAAAATGAGAGGACGGAAACTAGCGCGGAAAAGTTGCAGACGTCGTTTGTCGTCTACAAAAACAGCAGGATGAAGACTATATATTGAGGTTCTTACGAACGATAAAACGACAAAAACCGCCTTGAACAGGCGGCTTCTGTGCTGCTTTCTCTTGAGCGACCTCGATTTTACTTGCCTTCCTTAACGAACTGTTCGATTCTCTGCTTGATGGAGTCGCGAACCTCACGGAACTTCGTCATGATTTCTTCTTCTGTACCCGTCGCTTTCGCCGGATCCTCAAAACCCCAGTGCCAGCGCTCCGCCTTATCGTTTCTAACGACAGGGCAATGATCGTTCGCATGTCCGCAAAGCGTAATGATGTAATCCGCTTTTTTGAGCGTCTCTTCGTCGATCACGTCGGAAGTGTGGGTAGAGATGTCTACGCCAGCTTCCTTCATGACCTGAACCGCTCTCGGGTTTAAACCATGCGCTTCCAAGCCCGCGCTCTTCACTTCGTACTTGTCGCTCCCGAGCGCTTTCAAGAACCCGTCCGCGATTTGACTCCGACACGAATTGCCCGTACAGAGAAAGTACACTAATTTTTTATCCATGTTCTTATCCTCCCGAATGTGTTGGTTTGAAATTTATGATAAAAGGGTTAGCCACGAATAAAGTCCGACAAGGGTAATGAACAGGGTCGGCACCGTCAGAATAATTCCGACTTTAAAGTAATAGCCCCAAGTAATGTTTACGCCTTTGCGGGAAAGGACGTGCAGCCATAAGAGCGTGGCGAGGGAACCGATCGGCGTTATTTTGGGCCCTAAATCAGAACCGATGACGTTGGCGTACACGAGAGATTCTCGGATAACGCCGGACGTGCCGGCAGCGTCGATGGCGAGCGCGTTAATCATGACCGTCGGCATGTTATTCATGATCGAGGAAAGAATCGCCGCCAAGAAGCCCATCCCGACCGTCGAAACGAATAAGCCTTGTTCGGCCAACGTCCGAATCAGACTGCCCAGCATATCCGTAAGTCCAACGTTCCGAAGGCCGTAAACGACGACATACATCCCAATGGAGAAAATGACGACAGCCCATGGAGCCCCTTTAATGATCTTCATTGTTTCGACGGCTTTGCTCCGCCGGGCGACGATAATGAAAAATATGGCCACCGCCCCCGCAACGATGGAAACAGGGATATGTACGAAGCCACTGATCAGGTAGGCGACTAAAAGAACGCCGAGAATCACCCAAGACCAAATGAACAGACCGCGATCTTTGATCGCTTCATTCGGTTTTTTGAGCTGATCGACATCGTAATTTTCCGGAATGTCCTTCCGGAAGAACAAGTAAAGCACCGCCAAACTGGCCCCGAGGGAGAACAAGCTCGGCACGATCATTCGGCCGGCATACTCTACGAACGTGATGCCGAAGTAATCCGCGGAAACGATATTGACAAGGTTGCTAACGATGAAAGGAAGCGACGTAGTGTCCGCAATAAATCCGCTTGCCATTACGAACGGCAAAATCATTTTATCGGGAAAACGCAGCGCCCGAACCATCGCCAGGACGATCGGAGTTAAGATCAGCGCCGCGCCGTCGTTCGCGAACAGGGCCGCTACGGCCGCGCCGAGCAGGATGACGTATACGAACATGCGCTTGCCGTTCCCTCCGGCCAAACGAGCCATATGGAGGGCAGACCACTCGAAAAATCCGATGTCGTCGAGAATGAGCGAGATGAGAATGATGGCGACGAACGCTAACGTCGCATTCCATACGATTCCGGTAACGGTGACGACATCCCCGAGGCTTACGACTTGAAACAAGAGCGCCAGGATCGCCCCGGCGGAGGCGGACCACCCGATGTTCAGACCTTTCGGCTGCCAAATGACGAATGTTAACGTGACAAGAAAAATAATCGATGCGATGAAAATCATGACGGCCTCCAATTAATTGCAGGAAGTAGTATTGGTCAATCGGCGCAGCTTATCTTTTGCCGACGGCAAGGTAGCGATGACGGGTTCGAAATGAGGCTTATCGTTGATGTTTAATGAGTAATACACCCACTGCCCCCGCTTCGATTCGTTTAACAATCCGGCGTCCTTGAGCTTTCTTAGGTGCTGACTGATATTGGGCTGACTGGTTTGCAAAATTTCCACCAGCTCGCAAACGCAAAGCTCCTGTTCCTTCAGCAGCGAAACGATCGTTAAGCGATTTTTGTCGCCGAGGAGCTTAAAAAATTCGGCAAATTCCTCCGTGCCGGCAGACGGCGCTGCCGCGCCGTGGACGGCTTGCAATACGTTTAAATTCGAAAGCAGTTCGAAGACCTTTTGCTTTATGGCGTCCCTCGCTTTCCGAACTTCCGCAATATCGCCGCTCGGGAGCGGATCGGGAATATCCCATTGGTAATTCTGAATTCCGAACGGAACGACAGGGCAGCGCTCCTTGATTTGCTCGCACAGTTTTACGACAACGCTTGCGTTCATGAAGATGTTCATGTCGATCGGTTTCGAAGCGTGCGTCGCGATGTCGATGCCGTCTTCGCGCATGACCTCGACGGTCAATGGATGGATTTCTCCGGCTTCGATTCCTGCGCTATGAACGATGACATTCGATCCGCCATAGTATTTCGCATAGGCTTCGGCGATTTGACTTCGGCACCGGTTTTGCATGCATAGGAAGTAAATGCGGTACGGCTTATGCATCGGTCAAGTCCTCCTAAATATTCGCTCATTATCATATAATTAATTACTTATTTTTAAAAGTCAATATAAAGTTCATCGATCTTTGGTCATTTACAAAAACAACTCAATATCGTTGATCATTTACAAAACAAATAAAAATCGTTAACACGGAGAAAACATTCGCCCCATAAGCTTGTCCTCGAAGTCATTATTCTCATGGGAGTGAGATTTTTGGACAAAAAGATGGATCGACGCACGTTCTTGTCTTACCTCGGCACGGGCGCAGCCGCGCTGGCCGCAGCTTCCGCCGGACTCGGCGTTCTCGAGGGCAAAGCTTCCGCGGCCTCCCGCACCGCAGACCACATGTTCGGCTTCAAGACGAACAAAGTCAGCGGCTACTTCAAGCCGATTTCCCCGTCCAGCGAAGACAAGCTGATTCTTCCCGAGGGCTACCGTTACGACGTCGTCGCGGCGTTCGACGACGTGATCAACAAAGCCGGCGAGAAGTTCGGCCAAGGCGCCGATTATAACGCATATATTCCGATCGAAGGCTCTACGCGCGGCCTCTTGGTGACGAACCACGAGTATACGAACATTTTCGCGCTCGGCCCGATCGCCGAAAGCGGCAAAACGAAAGCGCAAAAAGAAAAGGATCTCTACTATCAAGGCATGTCCGTCATCGAAGTGTACCAAGACGAAAACGGCGTGTGGAAGATGGACACGTCGTCAAAGTACGCCCGCCGCATCAACGGCTTCACGCCGTTCGACATTACCGGTCCGGCGAAGGGCATCCCGGCGCTGAACAACGCGTCGAAGGCGCAAGGCACGTTCGCGAACTGCTCCGGCGGCGTCACGCTGTGGAACACGGTGCTGTCCTGCGAAGAAAACTTCAGCGACACGGCCGAAGAGAACGACCTGCCGCAAACGCACTACGGCTGGGTCGTCGAGATCGATCCGTTCGACGCGAAGTTCTTGAAAAAGCACACGGCTCTCGGCCGCTTCAACCATGAAAACACGGCGATGGGTCTTGCCAAAGACAACCGCGTCGTCGTATACATGGGCGACGACAAGCGCGACGCTTGCGTGTATAAATTCATTTCCTCGGGCAAATACGACCCGGCCAAAGGCCGCGCCAACTCCGCGCTGCTCGAGAACGGCACGCTGTACGTCGCCAACTTCAAAAAAGGCGAATGGGTGCCGGTCACGTACGAAGCGCTCTCCAAGGCGCTTGCGAACGAAAGCTTCAAGGCGCCGACGGGCGTAAAAGGCACGCGCGAAGAGCTGCTCGCGAAGTTCAAGAGCCAAGGCGACGTCGTCACGAACTGCCATGAGGCGGCGCTCATCTTGGGCGGCACGCCGACGGACCGTCCGGAGGACATCGAAATTTCGCCGTTCGACAACACGGTGTTCATCTGCCACACGAACAACGACGCGCACGGCAACATTCACGGCCACATTACGCGCATTTTCGAAAACGGCGACGACCTCGGCGCCCTCGGCTTCGACTTCGAAATTTTCGCCGCGGGCGGCCGTCAATCCGGCTTCTCGTCCCCGGACAACTTGGCGTTCGACTCCAACGGCAACCTGTGGGTCGTCACGGACATTTCGACGTCGAGCCATAACAAGGGCGTATACAAATCGTTCATGAACAACGGCTTGTTCGTGATCCCGACGTCCGGCCCGAACATGGGCGTAGCGATGCAGTTCGCGTCCGGTCCGAGAGACAGCGAAATGACGGGGCCGTTCTTCACGCCGGACGAGCGCACGCTGTTCCTCTCCGTGCAGCACCCGGGCGAAATGACGACGGACCTCAGCAAGCCGACGAGCCTCTGGCCGAACCGCCCGGGCGATACGAAAGCGCGCTGCGGCGTCGTTGCGATCAGCGGCTTCAAGCTGGGCTAATCGCGTCTTCGCACCATAAATTCTCGTACACTTTCTTTTGCGGATTTGCTATAATTTATCCTACACGCATCGTAGGATACACGCGGCGCGAAAAGCGGGTCTCCCCGTTTTTCGCGCGCGATTTTATTCGGGGGAGTTGTCCACAATATGTCGTTAGCCAGCATCGGGATTCCCGGGCTTATCTTAATTCTTGTAATCGCGCTGATCATCTTCGGGCCGTCGAAGCTGCCCGAGCTCGGGCGCGCGTTCGGCCGGACGCTCAGCGAGTTCAAAAATTCGACGCGCGAACTCGTGTCGAATGATGAGAAAGACGAAGATAAATTGCTTGCGGAGAAAAAATCCTAATTCGTCTTGGGAGTCGTTATGAGCGGACAAGAGATGCAAGAACCTCAAATGCAAGAAATGAACCTAACCGAACATCTTACCGAGCTGCGCAAGCGGATCATCATCACATTGGGCACCTTTCTGGCCGCCCTTTGTGGTGCTTTTGTTTATGTGGAACAAATCTATTTGTGGCTGACGCGCGACCTGGACGGGAAGCTCCAGGTGCTCGGGCCGACGGACGTGCTATGGGTATATTTCATGATCGCCGGCGTATTCGCGATCGCGGTGACGATCCCGGTCGCGGGCTTTCAGGTGTGGCGCTTCGTGGCGCCGGGGCTTCGTCCGATCGAACGAACGACCGCGCTCGGCTACATTCCGGCGCTCGCCGTGCTGTTCGTCGTCGGGCTCGCCTTCGGATACTTCGTCATTTACCCGATGGTGCTTACGTTCCTGAACAGCTTGTCCGGCAATTTCGTGACGGCGTATACGGCGGAGAAATATTTCCGCTTCATGATCAATATGACGGTGCCGTTCGGCGTGCTGTTCGAGATGCCGGTCATCGTCATGTTCCTGACGTCGCTCGGCCTGCTGAATCCGAAACGGCTCGCCAAAGTGCGCAAGGTCGCGTATTTGCTGCTGACGATCGTCGCCGTGACGATTACGCCGCCGGATCTCGTCTCGGACATTCTCGTCATTATCCCGCTCTTCCTGCTGTACGAAATCAGTATCGGGCTGTCGCGAGTCGTATATCGCAAACGCATCGAGAAGCTGGAAGCGGTCGGCGAATAACAGGGCGAGCGACGTAACGGGTGACGTATAATGAAGAAAACCTCCCCTTCCCGTTCGCGGGCAAGGGGTGTTTTTGCACATGGAGGGATTGCGGAATGGGTCGCGTCTTAGGGGTCATCGTGGAATATAACCCGCTGCACAACGGGCATGCGTACCATTTGGCCGCATCGAAGGAGGCGGCCGGGGCGGAGGCGGTCGTCGCGGTCATGAGCGGCCATTGGCTGCAGCGCGGCGAGCCCGCCCTGATGAACAAATGGGCGCGGGCGGAGGCCGCTCTTCATGCGGGTGTCGACCTCGTGCTCGAGCTGCCGGTCGCCTACAGCGCGCAGCCGGCGGAATGGTTCGCGTACGGCGCCGTCGCCGCGCTGCACGCGACGGGCGTCGTCGACGCGTTCTGCTTCGGCAGCGAGAGCGGCGACATCGGCGCGCTGCGCGCGCTCGCGGCGAAGCTCGCCGCCGAGCCCGCGGAGTTCGCGGCGCTGCTCCGGGAGCGGCTCAAGACCGGAGCCCCCTACCCCGCCGCCTACGCCGACGCCGCAGGCGCGCTGACGGGCTCGCCGGACGCCGCCGCGCTGCTCGCCGAGCCGAATAACTCGCTCGGCTTCCATTATTTGCTCGCGCTCGAGCGGCTCGGCGCCCGCATGACGCCGCTGACGATCCGCCGCGTGAAAGCGGGCTATCACGACGCGAATTTCGCGGACGCGTCGATCGCGAGCGCAACGGCGATTCGCAAGCGGCTGCTTGCCGCAAGCGGCGACGCCGCCGAAGCGCTCGACGCCGTCGCCGCGTACGTGCCGGAGGCGACGCTGCGCATCCTGCGGCGCGAATGGGAAGCCGGGCGCGCGCCGATGCATTGGGAGCGGTACCGCGCGCCGCTGTTTCACCGGCTGCTGACGCTGCCGGAATCGCGGCTCGCGGCGCTGCGCGACGTCACGGAAGGGCTAGAGCGCCGCATCAAAAAAGCGCTCCCCGCCCTGCCGCCGGACGCATCCGTGGAGGCGCTCCTCGACGCGCTCAAGACGAAGCGGTATACGCGCACGAAGCTGCAGCGCATGCTGACCGCGGTCTACTTGGACCACGCCAAGGAGGCGCTCGGCGCCGAGTCGCTGCAAGCCGGTCCGCCGGCGCTGCGCGCGCTCGGCTTTACCGACGCCGGGCAGGCGCTGCTCGCGCGGATGAAGCGCACGGCGTCCGTGCCCGTCGTCACCCGCATCGGCCGCGACGCGCACCCGCTGCTCGCGCTCGACGCGGCGGCGACCGCGGCGTACGCGCTCGGCTATGCGACGGCCGGGCCGGACGATTGGTTCGCCGACTATTACAAGCCGCCCGTTCGCGTCTCCTTCTCCGGCAGCGACGCCAAATAATCGAGCGCCTCCCGCAGCGAAGCGACCGGCACGATCCGCATGTTGGTTCCGAGCTCGGCCGCTTTCGCGCGCGCCGCATCCGCGTTGTCCGCCGGGACGAAAAACAATTCCGCCCCTTTGCGCGACGCTCCCGTCACTTTGTGGCCGACGCCGCCGATGCGGCCGACCGTCCCGTCGGGCGAAATTTCCCCCGTGCCGGCGATGACGTACCCTTTCGTCCCGTCCCCTTCCGTAAACCGATCGTAAATTTCCAACGCGAACATCAACCCTGCCGACGGTCCTCCGATCGAGCCGGGCTTCACCGTCACGCGGTACGCCGGATCGACGCTCGCGACGGTCTGGAGCATGCCGTACGTAATGCCGAGTCCCGGCCGCGGCGGATCCGCGTTCGGGATCGGGCGCAGCGTCAGCCGCTCGGACCGTTCGTCGCTTCCGCGGCGGAACGTTACCATGGCGTCGTCGCCGGCCGCTTTGCCCGAGAGCGCCGCCTTGACGTCGTCCTCCGCCGCAAGCGCTTTCCCGTCGATGGCGAGCAGCACGTCGCCCGGACGTAGCGCGCCGTCGGCCGCCGAGCCGTCCATCACCGTGAAGACGGAGATCCCTAGGCTTCGCGGCTCGTACGGGATCCCCAGCTCGCGGTACGCCGCCTCGATCGCGTTCGCGTGAGACGCCCGCATTTGGAGCCGCTGCCTCGCGACGTAATCGGTCCGGCTCGCCCCGCGCGTCACCGTCTGCTTGTCGAGCAGCTCCGCGTCCGGATCGAGCCGCGCCCATGCGTACGCGAACACGTTCGCGTACATCCAGCGCACGGTCGTGAGCATGTAGGCGCCGTCGGTTTCGTCCGCTTCGGGCGCTGCCGGCGTCTCGACCATCGGCCGCGTCGACGCGACCGGCCCCGGCTGATACACGATATATGGCACCGGGACGGCGAACCACAGCAGGAGCGCCGCGGCGAGACCGAGGAACGCCGGCCACGCCGTCCGAAGAAACATTCGTACATTCGGATTCATCGCCGCACTCCTTTCGGGATGGGGCTTGGTCTTTTTCGGACACGCGTTGCGTAAGATGGTATCAGGAACGAGGAATGTCCGGGGGAGTGGGAATGATAGAACGAAGCGAAACCGTCCGCCGGGCGCAGACCGGGCTGCTGGCGGCCGCCGCCGTCGTGTTGGTCGGCATGATCGTCGCTTATCCCGGCGAAGCGTTCGCCGCTTCGATGTCCGGGCTTACCGTCTGGTGGGAGATCGTCTTTCCGGCGCTGCTCCCTTTCTTTATGCTGTCCGAGCTGCTGCTCGGCTTCGGCGTCGTGCACGCGCTCGGCGTCCTGCTCGAGCCGCTCATGCGCGTGCTGTTCCGCGTGCCCGGCGTCGGCGGCTGGGCGCTCGCCGCGGGCTTCGCCGCCGGCTTTCCCGGCGGCGCGAAGGCGGCCGCCGACTTGCGCCGCGACGGCCTCGTAAGCCGCGCCGAAGGCGAGCGGCTGCTCGCCGTGTCGCATATCGCGAGCCCGATCTTCCTCACGGTCGTCGTCGCCGTCGGCTTCCTCGGCCGTCCGGAGCTCGGGCTGCCGCTGACGGCGGTCCATCTCGTCTCCGCGCTCGTCACCGGCCTCATCGTCTGCCGCCTCCCGTCGCGGGACGCGGCGGAGCCGGCGGCAGAGCCGCCCGCGGACGACCGCGGCGGACGGCCGGGGACGGGGCCGCTGCTCGCCATGGCCGAAGCGCGCCGCCGGGACGGCCGCCCGCTCGGCCGGCTGCTCGGCGACGCCGTCGCCTCCGCCGTCCAATCGCTGCTCGTCATCGGCGGCCTCATGATCGTCTTCTCGGTGCTGCTGCGCCTGCTCGGCCTGCTCGGCGTCGCCGACGCGATCCGAAGCGTCGCGCAGCTCGCCCTGACGCCGTTCGGCCTGCCGGGCGCGCTCGCGGACGCATCCGCCGCCGCCCTGCTCGAGGTGCACCTCGGCGCCTATACGGTCGCGCAGGCGGGCGGCGCTTCGGTCTGGGCCGCTGCGCTGCTCGCCGCCGTCGTCGGCTGGGGCGGCCTGTCGGCGCACGCGCAGGTGAAAAGCCTCGTCGGCGGCACTGACCTGCGCTACGCTCCGTTCCTGCGCGCGCGGCTCGTGCATGCGGCCGTCTCCGTCCTCGTCGCGTTCGCGCTGTGGGAGCCGCTGCTCCGCTGGTTCGGCGGCGTCTCGCCGACGTTCGCGGCCGCGCCGGGCGCCGGAGTGGCTGCCGCGGGGCTCGGCGCGCACGGCCTGTGGCCTCACATGCCGGCCATGGCGCAGGCGCTCGCCGCCTTCGCGCTCGCCGCCGCCGTCCTATCCAGCGTCGCCGCCGCGCTCCGCGGAGCCGCCCGCCTCCGCCGCCGCTAGGCGAACTTCGCCCGGAGCGCTTTCTCGACGGCCGGCGGCACCAAATCGGCGACGGGGCCCTGGAACTTCGCGATTTCTTTCACGATGCTCGAGCTGAGGAATGAGTAATCCGGGCTCGTCATCATGAAGAACGTCTCCACGTCCGGGCTCAGCTTATGGTTCGCCGTGGCGAGCTGCAGCTCGTACTCGAAATCGGATACCGCCCGAAGGCCGCGCACGATGACGTGCGCGTTCTTTTTCGCCATATAATTGATCAGCAAATCCCGGAAGCCGTCGATCTCCACGTTCGGCAGATCGGCGGTCACGTCCCGCAGCAGTCCCATCCGCTCGTCGAGCGTGAACAGCGGGTTCTTGGACGTGTTGTTCAGCACCGCGACGATCAACCGGTCGAACTGCTTCGCGGCCCTGCGGATAATGTCGAGGTGACCGTTCGTAACCGGGTCGAAGCTGCCGGGGTATACCGCCACCTTCATCGGACTGTCTTGTTGGGTCGTGCCGCCGTTCATGGCTCCATCTCCTTCGCAAAGCTGAATATGCTGAGGGCGGTGTCTCCGTAATCCGACCTGCGCCGCAGCGCGAAGCCGCCGAACCGCTCCGGATACGCGTGCGACGCTTCGTGCTCGACGACCGCCGTCGCTCCGTCGCGGAGCAGCCCCTGCTTCTCCATAAACTCCAAATATTCATGCGCGTTCTTCATCCGATACGGCGGATCGAGAAACACGAGATCGAACGCGCGACCCCGCTTCGCCAGCGCCCTCAGCGCCTGCATCGCGTCGTTGCGGTACACCTCCGCCGCCGCGTCCACCTTCGCCGCCGCGACGTTCGCCTGCACCGTCTCGACCGCCTTCCGATCGCTGTCGACGAACACCGCGCGCTCCATGCCGCGGCTGAGCGCCTCGATGCCGAGGCCGCCCGTGCCCGCGAACAAATCGAGCGCCTCGCCGCCGTCGAAGTACGGGCCGATCATGCTGAACAGCGCTTCCTTCACTTTGTCCGTCGTCGGACGCGTGCCGGTGCCGGGCACCGGCTTCAGCGAGCGCCCTTTCGCGCTCCCCGAGATGACTCTCATGCTGCTTTGACCTCCATCGCGCCGCTTATCGCAACCGTCGCTTTACCGTTATCGTACCACACGGACGTTTTCTTGAAAAATGTTCCGTCCCCATGTATAAACTTTCCCCAAATGGCAATGCTAGAGCTAACGACATCACGGATGTCGTAGACAACCGCGGAGAAGACTTACGTTTCCCCATAAGCTCTTCGTCCGGTTTCTCCTCTCCCATGAGGGGGCTGCGAAAGCAGCCTCCGAGCTATTGATGCGCAGAGCCTTATCGCTCTGCGTTTTTTTTTGCGCCAAACGCGAAAAAAAGCAGCCGTCGGCTGCTCTTCGTTATGTAGTAGTGGACTCCTTCTCGGCGGCGGCATTCAACACCGGCTTCAACAGATGGTCCAAGAGCGCCTGCTGCAGCGTTCCCTTCATGACCGCCCGCTCTTGAAAGGAGAGACCGAGGCGGATCATCACTTTGACGATTTCCGGCCGCAGCCCCGTAATGATAACCTTGCAGCCCATCATGCCGACCCCGTCGATGACGCTGATCAATTGCCGGATGACTTCGGGCTCCATTTCCACGACGCCGGACAGGTCGATGACGAGCGTCTCGATCCGGTCGGTACCGATTTGCGTGATGACGACGTCTTCGATCGTAGCGGAACGGAACGAGTCGATCGGACCGATCAAAGGCAGGATGGACATCGTCGGCGTCAGCGGAATGATCGGCACCGACAAATCTTCCACCATCTCCCGCTGGGCGCGGATCAGGTCGTCCTTGTACTGCGAATAGCTGATGAACAAATGATTCGAGAACATGTCCATCAGGTCGTTGATTCGCTTCTCCAGTCCGTAGAAGCCTTCCAAATCGAACGTCAGCTTGTTCGCCTTATCGAAATTGTACAAGAAATCCCACATGACGCGCCGCACCGTTTGGATCCACTCGAGCTTGAACGCGAGCGTCAGCGAATGCTTCGCCCAAGCGACGCCCTCCATCTTCGCGAACGAAATGACTTCGTGTTCCCGGCCTTCGACGATATACAGCACCAGCTTGTGCGCGTTTTCGAGCAAATTGATGTTTCCGACCCGCAAAATTTCGTCGATTTTATCCCGGACGTTGACGGCTTCCTGCAGCAATCTTTCTTCGAAGGCACCGCGGTTCATGATAAAGAAATCTTTGAGGTTGTCTGTGTTCGTGTCGATCATTTTCAGAAGTACCACCTCTCTGCGTTTGCTGCCCGTTCCCCTCGGGAAGCGGATCGAAAATCTCGTCCCTTGCTGCTCTTCGCTCTCCACCTCGATGACGCCGTTGTTCTGATAGACGACCGAAAACACGAGCGTAAGCCCCATGCCGGTGCCGGCTTCCTTCGTCGTGAAAAAGGGCGTGCCGAGCAGCCCCAGTTTTTCTTTCGGAATGCCGACTCCGTCGTCCTGCACGAATACGGTGACCGCATCCTCCGAAACCGTCTGGCCGATCGTGATCGTCCCTTCGTTCGGGATCGCTTCGAAAGCGTTCTTCATCAAATTGAAAAACGCTCGTTTCAGTTGATTGCGCTTGCCGTAAATGTACGTCCCAGGCTTTTCGAATTGCTTTACGAGCTCGACGCGGTAAAATTGGTCCTGGAATAACTGGGTCAACATTTCCAGTTCCGCCGCCAAATCGATCGAGACGAACGGTTCGTCGTCCAAATCCGGTTTAGATACCTGCAGCAAATTTTGCAGAATAACGATCGCGTTATTCAACTCGGTCTCGGCGATATCGATGTACTTCGGCTCGTTTCGCTCCTTGAGCAGCTGCAGAAACCCTTTGACGGCCGTCAACGGATTTCGAACCTCGTGCGCGATGCCTGCGGCGATTTGACCCACGGAAGCCAGTTGACTTAGGTGAATATCGCTTTTTGGGCGGCCTTGCGGTTTCTCGGTTCCTGGCATCGTTGATTCCTCCGGTTGGTTCTGCGAATCCGAATCTCCTGAACGCGAGCGTTACGCGCGCATGTTCGCGATTCGCATATGTACGGCTCGTCCGTTCGCGCTTTGCGTATCCTATTATAACGGGAAATTCCTATAAGTTCTATCCCCCGTGGATGATTTATACAAACTTCAGACGATTGTCTCCGCTCGCCGCGCGATAATTTCCTTATTTCGGGGGACACTATTGCCGCTAGCCGACAATCGGACGGAAGGAGGGATTCGGGCATGAACGAGCGCGAAGCGGAAGCCGAATTGGAGCAGGCGAACGAAACGGCGCCGGAGGCGCAGCCGGAAACGGCGGCGGAGGAAGAAGCCGAAACGGTGCACGTCGAGTGGGCGGGATTCATTTGACGCGATCCGCGCCGGACCTCCCCGATTCCGTCGGCGGCGGACGCATCCGGCGGATCGGGTTCGGGAGGGAGCGCGCATGAAGCAAGCACGGTTCCGCGGGTTGAAGCTGCATCATTTGGTCATCGCCCTCGTGGCGGTCTCCGTCCTGCTGACGTTCGCCGTCATCGCGGGCGTCGGGTTTTCGGCCGGGAGGGCGTTGTGGACCGCCGATACGCTGGACGCGCAGCGGCTTAACGCGGCGCAATTGGCGGGAGCGACCGACGAGTTGTTCGCGTCGTTGAAATCCGGCTTGAAAACGGTCGCGGAACATGCCGCCGGCGAGACGGACACACAGCACCTGCACTTATTTCTTGATATCGTACGAGAGGGAAGCGGCTTCAATGTCGCGTTCATCGCCGACGAAAACGGGTTCGTCCTGGATGCGTCCCCGCGGAATCTCGGACTGGTCGGCCGCAAGCTGACGACGGTCGGCGCTCTTGAGGCGCTCCGAGAACGCAAGGCGCTCGTTTCCGAGCCGTATCTTGGCGTATTGAATCGCTTAATCGTGCTGATCTCCCATCCGATCTTCGACGCGCAAGGCCGGTACCTCGGGTTTGCGGGCGGCACGATTTCGCTGCACGAACCGAATTTGGTCAGGGCGCTGATCGGAACGAATCCGTTCAACGAGGCGGGAAGGCACGTGTACGTCCTTTCTTCCGCCGGCAACGTCATTTATCATCCGGACGACGCTCTCGTCGGGAAGAACGCGGCGGCGTTCGCCGACCTGCGGGACGTATTCGCGGCGGGAAGCGAGCAGGAACGAATCGCCGTCTCGCTGCGCCACGGCATGCTCGCCGGCGTCGGATCGGTGCCGGAAACCGATTGGCTCGTCGTCTCCCAAACGCCGCAGCGAACGGTATCGCGCGCCATTCGCCGCATCGTCACGCGCATTTTGCTGTCCGCGCTGCCGCTCGCGGCGCTGATCGTCGCGCTGATTTACGTGCTGGTCCGGTTTATTTCTTCCCCGCTGTACAAGCTGGCCCGGTATGCGGAGCGGCTGTCGGAAGAGCCCGGGGCGGCGCCGGCGGCCGAGCTTCCCGCCATTCACGATTGGAACTACGAGGCGAACCGGCTGTTCGATACGCTGGCGAAAGCGTCCTTCCAAATCCGGCATCGGTTCGATGCGCTGTCGGCGGAAGCGACGACGGATCAACTAACAGGACTATACAATCGACGCATGATGGATCGCCTGCTGCACGAATGGGAACGCCAGCGGCTGCCGTTCTGCTTGCTGGCGATCGACGCCGACCATTTCAAACAAGTGAACGACCAGTACGGGCACCAGGCGGGGGACGAGGTGCTGCAATTTATCGCCCGTCTCGCGTCGCGGACGGTTCGGGGGCAGGACGTCGTCTGCCGATACGGCGGCGAAGAGTTCGTCGTGCTCGCCCCCGGCGCCGACCCGGATACGGCCCGCGCGCTCGCGGAACGGCTGAGAAGCCGTATCGGGGAAACCGCCAGCCCGATCGGCCGGCGGGTCACGGTGTCGATCGGCGGCGCCGCGTTCCCGCTTCACGGAGACACCGCCGAAGAGGTGATCCGCCGCGCCGACGAAGCGTTATATCGGGCGAAGGCGGAGGGGCGGAACCGCGCGATCGTTCACGACTGACGCAAGGCCTCAATTTCCTCGAGGACGCGGGTCAGCTCCCGCAGCCTCTCCCGTCCCTCGTCGTCCAGCTCCGTCTTCGCCATCAGCGCGGCGCGTTCCAGCTCCGCCCGGCGGTACGCGTCCTCCCGCTCGCGCTCTTCCGCCGACGCCGGCGGCCCGTCCGGGCGGCGTTCGTATTCCGCGTACGGCATGTCGTATACGCGCCAGCTGCCGTCCCCGGGCAGCGAGACGACGCGGTTCGCGACCGCCCGCAGAAAATACCGGTCGTGCGACGCCGCGATCAGCGCCCCGGGGTAAGCCGCCAGCGCTTCCTCCATTCGTTCGCGCGCGTCGACGTCGAGATAGTTCGTCGGTTCGTCCAGCACGAGCAGGTTGGCGCCGCTGAAATACAGCTGCAGGAACGCCGCGCGGCACCGCTCGCCCATGCTCAGCTCCCCGATGCGCCGGAACGCGTCGTCCCGCGAGAACAGGAAGCAGCCCAGAATCGTTCTCGCGAACGTCTGCGTCATGTCCGGCACGCGCAGCAGGCTGTCGAGCAGCGTCTCGTTCGGGTCGAGGCCCTCGAGCCGCTGCGAGAAATAGCCGACGCGCAGTTCCGGGTGCCGGCGGACGGACCCGCCCGCCGGCGTCAGCTCGCCGGCGAGAAGCCGCAGCAGCGTCGTCTTGCCCGCGCCGTTCGCGCCGACGACGGCGATTTTGTCGCCGCGCCCGACGGCGAGGCGCCCTTCCCGGACGATCGGCGCCGACTCCCCCTCGTAGCCGAACGCGACGCCCTCCGCCTCGATCAGCGTCTTCGCCTCGAACGTTCCTTCGCGGAACGCGACGCGCAGCTGCTCCGCCTCCCGCGGCTTCTCGACCCGCTCTTTCTCGAGCCGCTCGAGCTCCTTCTCCTTCGCGTGGTACCTCGCCGTATGCTTGTTGGCTCTGGCGGCGTAGTACGGCTTCGTGATGCCTTCCGCCTTCGCCGCGTCCCGGCTCGCCTGCAAATACCACTGCTGATACATCCGGATCGACTCCAGGATGTTCTCCCGCTCCCGCTCCTGCTTGCGGTAAGCGGCGATTTGCGTTCGCCGCTCGAGCTCCTTCTGCTCCCGGTACGCCGCGTAGTTGCCCTTATACGACTTCGCGCCGTCCGGACCCAGCTCGACGATGCGGTCGACGACGGCGTCGAGGAACGTCCGGTCGTGCGACACGACGACGACGGCACCGGGATACGCGCGCAGCCACGACTGCAGCCAAACCACCGTATCGGCGTCGAGATGATTCGTCGGCTCATCGAGGAAGAGCGCCTTCGGCCGGCGGACGAGCAGGCGGGCGAGCGCGGCGCGCGTCCGTTCCCCGCCGCTGAGCGCCGCGAGCGGCAGGCTCCACGTCCGCGGCGGAAGCCCCACCTGCGCGAGCGCCCGCTCGACCTCCGCCTCCCAGGCGTACCCGTTCCGCGCCGCGTACGCATCCAGCGCTTCGGCGTACCGCGCCGCGGCCGCCTCCAGCGCCGACGCGTCCGGCGCTTCCGCTTCGGACGCCTCCCGCAGCTCCCGCTCCCGGCGCAGCAGCTCCTCCCGCGCGGCCGCGAGGCCCGCGTCCGCGGCTCGCACGTAGTCGATCGTTACGGTCGACTCGCTCTCCTCCGGCCGCTCGGGCCGCTGCTCCAGCAGCCCCCACGCCTCCGCCGGCACGAATCGCTGGACCGTGCCTTCGTTCGGCTCGACGTCGCCGCGCAGCACGCCGAGCAGCGTCGTCTTGCCGGCGCCGTTGCGCCCGAAGACTGCGAGCTTCTCCCCTTCGCGCACGTCCATCGTCACGCCGCGAAACACTCTCTGGCCGCCCCACTCTTTCGACACTCCGTTCGCTTTCACAATAAACATATAGAGATTCCCCATTTCCGAATCGTTGTCCGCGCCCCCTCGGGGCCGCGGCGAAGATCCGGCAAACGCAACACGCGCCCGGAAGCAACGCTTCCGGGCGCGAGGAAATCAAAGGATGACGTATGGGGGAACCGGACGACGTCTGAACGACGCCGACGAACGGCGAAAATACGCCGACAAAGAGTCCGCTCCCGCGCGCACACTGATCCCGCTTCCCCCGCCTTTCGGCAGAGCGTTTGCCGCATCTATTCGCGTCAAACCGTCAAGCGCATCGAATCAGTGTACCAGCTCCATCGGTCGTCGGAATCCTCCTTGCGTCATGTTCTGATGATCAATTCAATGGCATCTTACCTTATTTTGGCTCCGAATGCAATCGTTATGCGCCCCCTGCCCGAAACGGCGCCACGTGCACGATGTCGGCGAGCGGAATCCATACCGTCTCCCCCTCCGCCGTCAGCTTCACGTAGCGGCGAATCGGATCGATGCTCGCGACGACGCCGACCTTCGTCTCGTCGCCGTACGCCCCGAACGTCGTCACCGCCGCCGGCGCCCGGCTCTCGAGCGCCTCCGCGAGCGCCGCCGACAGCTCTTCGAGACGCTGCTCGTCGAGCTCCGGCCGCTGCCGCTCGGAGAGCCGCTCGCGGTGCGTGCGAATCGCCGATTTATGCTCCGGCAGCATCATGCGCGACGCCTCCCAGATGCCGTTGCCGCGCAGTTTTTTTCCTCGTATCGCCATGATGAAAGCGCGCCTCCTTGCTTCCGTGTCCTACTCTGCGTCCGTCGTTATTTGTAATGTCCGCCGATTTTCGCGGACCGGCCGTACGCCTGCCCGGCAAGGCCCGCCGATACGGCGCGCACGAGCGCGGACGGGCCGTAGCGCGCCTTGATCGCGTCCGTCGTCCGCTCGAGCGCCCGGTACGTCTCCCGCTCGTCGTCGAACTCGAGCTGGTACGTGTCGTCGCGCGCGAGCCCGCCGAGCGCGATGCTGAGCTGCCGCACCGGCCGGCCGTTCCAAAACTTGTGGAACAGCTCCTTCGCCGCCCGGTACACGTGGTTCGTCGCTTGGGTCGGCACCGGCAGCGTCGTCTGGCGGGAGAAGCCGAACTCGAAGCCGGCTCCCGCGCAGCCGACCGACAGCACCCGCCCCATCACTCCGCGGAACCGGCACCGGCGGCATACCTCCTCGGCCAGCTCCAGCAGCACCGTCTCGATGTCGCGCGCCTCGCCGTAGTCCCGCGGCAGCGTCATCCCGTGGCCGATCGCCTGCTGCGCGCCCTCGTGCGTGCCCGGAGCGACCGGCGAATCGTCGATGCCGTGCGCCGTGCGCCACAGCACCTCGCCGTTGATACCCCAGCGGCGCTGCAGCGTCGCGAGCGGCGTCCGCGCCAAGTCGCCGATCGTATAGATGCCCATCCGGTTCAAATGGCGCATCATGCGGCTGCCGATGCCGAACATGCCTTGGACCGGCAGCTTCCACAGCTTCTCCTCGACCTCCGCGCGGCGCAGGACGTACACGCCCGACTCGTTCTTCTTCGCGTACTGGTCGCACGCCATCTTCGCCAGCACTTTGTTGTCGCTGATGCCGATCCGCGCGTACACCCCCGTCCGCTCGAGAATGTCCCGCTGCATGCGCCGCGCCGTCTCGACCGGATCGCCGTGCATGCGCAGTCCCCCCGTCAGCTCGCAGAACTGCTCGTCGATCGAGAACGGCTCGACCGCGTCCGCGTACCGCTCCAGGATGCGCGTGATTTGCATCGAGACGTCGATGTACGTCTGCATCCGCGGGCGGACGACGATCAGATCGGCGCACTTGTTGAGCGCCTCCCCGAGCCGCTCCGCCGTCGTCACGCCGTACCGCTTCGCGACCGGGCAGGCGGCCAGCACGATGCCCGAGCGCAGCTTCGGATCGCCCGCGACGACGACGGGCTTCCCCGCCGTCTCCGGCCGGCTCGCCTTCTCGACGCTGGCGTAGAAGCTCTGCATATCGGCCATCATGACGACGCGTCCTTCCTTCATGCCCATCACCTTCGCAAAAAAATAAGAATATATGTTCGGCAAGGATACCCCTATTATATACCGAACGTACATTCTTATCCAGAGGCCGAACCGCCTATCGGAACATATTCCATAATTTAAGCAAATGGATCGCGTTGTTCGGATCGATACGCTGGTCGACGACGAAGCGGACGATCCGTTCGACTTCGCCGTCCGTCGGCTTTTCGCCGAGCGCCTTGCAGGCAAGGCCGACGAGGCGCTTGACCGTCGCGCGGTTTTGCAGGTCGGTCTTGGAGACGTTCGCGAGCACCGTCTTCACCCGCTCCTTCGCCGCGCGATCTTTCATTTTCGCTTTGACGCGTTCCACCATGTCCGCGCTGATGCCGTATTTTTCGTATCCGGGCACGCCGCACACCTCCGTCCGGTTTCATTCGCGAGGCTCGCCATATACGTATATGTATGTAGGCCACGCGGCGAAACTGCCTGGCCGGCGAAAACGGACGACCCCCCGGCCGCCGCGGACCGCCTCCATAACGCAAAAAAAGCGGCCCCGCCAGGGACCGCCGTAGTAAAGCCGTTACAACCGAACGAACGAGCCGCGCAGCCGCTCAGGCAACGGGAACCGCTTCGGGTGGAACAGCGCCGCCAGCAGCTCGACGCCGTCTACGAGGCTCGCGCCGGGCATCGTAAACAAGTTCGCGTCGGCGGCGTAGACGCGGCCGGCGGCGACGGCGCGCAGGCCGGACCAGCCCGGGCGGCCGGCGAGCGAGGCGCGCGCTTCCGCGGCCGCCTGCTCGAGCGTCAGGCCGCACGGCGCGACGACGATCGCCTCGGGGTCGAGGGCGAGCGCGTCGTCCCAGGACAGCGCGCCGGAGCGGCCGCCGGGGACGGCGAGCCGGTCGACCCCGCCCGCCGCCGCGATCTGATCCGGGATCCAGTGCCCGGCGCGGAACAGCGGGTCGATCCACTCGAGGAACAGCGCCTCGACCCGCGGGACGCCCTCCGTCGCGGCGGCGGCGGCCGCAAGGCGCGCGCGCAGCGAGGCGAGCAGCCGCTCGCCCGCTTCCGGCGCGCCGAGCTCACGCGCCACCGTGCCGATGCACGCGAGCACCTCCTCGAGCGTATGCGGCACGAGCGGCACGATGCGCGGCGGCGACGCCCAATCCGCCACCGCCGCCTCCGCCGTCGCCGTGCCGATCTGGCATACGCCGCACAAATGCTGCGTGAAAATGACGTCCGGAGCCGCTTCGCGCAGCAGCGGCTCGTCGATCCGATACAGCGTCTCCCCGGCGGCCGCCGCCGATCGCACCGCCTCGTCGATCTCGCCGCTCGTCAGTGTCCGCCCCTCGAGGGCGGAACGGACGATCCGCGGCACCGCAGGCGGCGCGTCGCACTCGAACGTCGCCCCGACGAGCGACGCCTCCAGCCCGAGCGCCTTCACGATCTCCGTCGCCGCCGGCAAAAACGAACAAGCTCGCGCCATGATTCTCTCCCCCTGCCAAGGACGGCCGTCAATCGATCAGCTCGCCCTGCAAAATTTGCTCGCGGGCGAGAATCGCCCGCAGCTCCGCGTACGCGGCGCTCGTCCAGAACGTCTCGTCGCGGACGAGCTCGGCCGCGTCGTCGCGCGCCGCCTCGAGCGCCGCGAAGTCCAGCGACGGATCGGCGAGCTTGAACTCGGGAGCGCCGCTCTGCTTCGTGCCGAAGAAATCGCCGGGGCCGCGCAGCTCCAGGTCGCGGCGCGCGACCTCGAACCCGTCGTTCGTCTCGACCATGACGCTCATCCGCTCGCGGCCCGCCTCCGACTTCGGATCGGCGACGAGCACGCAGTAAGACTGATGCGCCCCGCGCCCGACCCGCCCGCGCAGCTGATGCAGCTGCGAGAGGCCGAACCGTTCCGCGTCGTACACGACCATCACCGTCGCGTTCGGCACGTCGACGCCGACCTCGACGACCGTCGTCGCCACGAGCACGGCGACGTCGCCTGCGCCGAACCGGCCCATGACGTCGTCCTTCTCCGCCGGCGTCATCCGGCCGTGCAGCAGACCGACGCTGGAGGGCCCGAACACCGCCTGCAGCTGCGCGTACATGTCGAGCGCGTTCTGGTAGTCGAGCTTGTCCGACTCCTCGATGAGCGGGCAGACGACGTACGCCTGACGCCCGGCGGCCGTCTCCCGGCGGATAAGCTCCAGCACCTTGTCCATCGCGGACGGCTTCACCCACGACGTGCGGATCGGCAGCCGCCCTTTCGGCAGCTCGCGCAGCGTCGACACGTCCATGTCCCCGAACGCCGTAATCGCGAGCGTGCGCGGGATCGGCGTCGCCGTCATCGTCAGCACGTCGGGATGCAGCCCCTTGCGCCGCAGCACGCTGCGCTGCGCGACGCCGAACCGGTGCTGCTCGTCGGTGACGACGAGGCCGAGCGCGCGGAAATAAACGTCGTCCTGGATGAGCGCGTGCGTGCCGACGACGACGTCGATCATGCCGCTCTGCAGCCCGGCCAGCACGCCGCGCCGCTCCGAACCGCGCAGCGAGCCGATGAGCAGCGCCACCTCGACGCCGAACGGCTCGAACAGCTTCCGCAGCGATCTAGCGTGCTGCTCCGCCAAAATTTCCGTCGGCACCATCAGCGCCCCCTGCAGCCCGCCCTTCACGCAGGCGAACAGCGCGACGGCCGCCACGACCGTCTTGCCGGCGCCGACGTCGCCCTGCAGCAGCCGGTTCATGCTGTGCGGCGCCTCGAGGTCGTTCAGCACCTCGGCGATCACCTTCTTCTGCGAGTCGGTCAGCTCGAACGGCAGCGCCCGCACGAAGCGGCGCACCTCCTCGCGGTCGAACCGATGCGCGACGCCCTCCTTGCGGCGGTTCGCCCAGGCGCGGTACGCTTGAATTTTCAATTGGAACAGAAACAATTCCTCGTATACGAGCCGGCGCCGCGCGTCCGCGCCCGGCACGTCGCCGCCCGGCTGATGGATGCCCCGCAGCGCGTCCCGCCGGGGCAGCAGCCGATATTTGCGGACGAGCGCCGGCGGCAGCAGCTCGCCGACTTTGTCGCCGAACTGATCAAGCGCCGCATGAATCGTCTTGCGCATCCACGGCTGCGTAATTTCGCCGCCCACCGCATACACCGGCAGGACGGAGCCCGCCTTCTGTACGCGGGACGACGCGAACTCGGTGTTCGACACCGTCAGCTGCTTGCGGGCGCGGTCCCATTTGCCGGTCAGCGTCGCCTCCCCGCCGTACGGAAGCCGCTCCTTCAAGAAATGCTGATTAAACCATACCGCCGTGAACGAGACGGTGCCGGACGCCGCCTTGCACACCATCCGCGTCCGCTTGCCGAACCGCTGCACGTTCGGCTCGCTGAGGACGATCGCCGACACGGTCACCTTCTCTCCGTCCTGCGCCTCCTCGAGCGGGCGGATGCGGAAATCCTCGTAGCGGATCGGGAACAGCTCGAGCAGATCGCCGACGGAAAAAATCCCGAAGGAGGCAAGCTCGCGGGCCTTGGCTTCGCCAACGCCGCGCACCTGCTCCACCGGGATCGAAAACAGCTCTGTGCTCATGCTTTCACGGAGGTGACGAACACGCCGAGCGTGCCCGGGCCGACGTGCGTACCGATGACGGGGCCAAGCTCGTAATACGCCGTGCGCCGCACCGCGAACGTGTCCTTCAATACGCCGGCGAATTCCTGCGCGCCCTCGAGCGCTTTCGCGTGGACGAACGTCACGTCGACTTCGGAGCCGCCGAATTTCTCGCGCAGCAAATCGACGATACGGCCCATCGCCTTCCGGCTGCCGCGCACTTTATCGACCGGGAAAATGACGCCTTCTTCGGCATCGATCGATAAAATCGGCTTGATGTTGAGCAGCGAGCCGAACAGGGCGGACGCGCGCCCGATGCGGCCGTTCTTATGCAAATATTCCAGCGTGTCGACGAGGAAGTACAGCTGCGTCCGCTCCTTGATGTCCCGGATCAGCTCGAGGCACTCCTCGACGCCGGCGCCGTTCGCCGCCGCTTCGGCCGCCGCGATCGCCATCATGCCGAAGCCGAGCGAAGCGCTCTTGGAATCGACGAGATGGATGTTCGGTTCGCCCTCGAGCAGCGACTTCGCGAGAACGGCCGATTGATACGTGCCGCTGAAAGCCGAGGACAAATGGATCGAAATAATGGCGGTATCCGGCTCCTGCAGCAGCTTCTTGTACGTCTCTACGAAATCCGCCGGAGAAGGCTGGGACGTCGTCGGCATCTCCTTCGCCGCGGCGAGCTTGTCGAAAAAGTCCCGCGAGGAAAGCGTCACCGAATCCAAATACGTTTCGTTGCCGAAATGCACTTTGAGCGGCACCATTTCGATGCCGAGCCGCTCGCGGACGTCCGCGGGCAAATCCGCCGTGCTGTCCACTACGATGCGCACTTTCACCATAAAGGTCACCTCGAATCGAGAATTGGCCTACTCGGCCGAGAACAAATACGAATACACCGGCTGGCCCCCGGGAAGCAGCTCCACTTCGATGTCCGGATATTCGGTTTCGAACAGCGTCCGCAGCTTGTCGGTGACGGCCTGCTCGGCCGAATCGCCGACGTAGACGGACAAGATTTCTTCCCCGTCCTGAACCATCGCGCGAATGAGCGTCGCGCACGTTTCGAACGGGTCGCGGCTCGAGACGACGATTTTGCCGTCCAAGATGCCGATGTAGTCGCCTTCCTGAATGTCGACCTCGTCGATCGTCGTATCGCGCACCGCGAACGTCACTTGCCCCGATTTGACGCGCTTCGCCGCCGCCAGCATCGCTTCCCCGTTCCGTTCGAACTCGGCGCCCTCTTGGAACGCGAGCACGGAGGCGATGCCCTGCTGGATCGTCTTCGTCGGCACGACGTAGACGGGCTTGTCGGCGAGCTCCTTCGCTTGGTTCGCCGCCATGACGATGTTCGAGTTGTTCGGCAGCACGAACACGCGGTCCGCCGGCACGCTCGCGATGGCGTTCAGGATGTCTTCCGTGCTCGGGTTCATCGTCTGGCCCCCGGAGAGCACGTAATCGACGCCGAGGCTTTGGAAAATGTCGCTTAAGCCTTCGCCCGCGGCGACCGCGATCATGCCGAACGGCTTGCGCTCGGGCGCGGCGGCGGGCATGCCGACGATGTGGCCTTCCTCGTAATCCTGCGACAAAATGTGGCTGTGCTGCTCCCGCATGTTCTCGATCTTAATTCGGGTCAGCTCGCCGAATTGCTGAGCGTACGTCATCACCTCGCCCGGCTGTTCGGCGTGGATATGAATCTTCACGAGCTCGTCGTCCGCGACGACGAGCAGGGAATCCCCCATCTCTTCCAGCTTGGCGCGGAACGCCGGCTCGTCGAAGACGAGGCCGGGCACCTTCCCGCCCGGGGCGAGCTGTACGATGAATTCCGTACAGTAGCCGTGCTCGATCGATTCCGTCGCGATGTGCGCCTGCACGGGCGCGTGCGCTTCGGCCGAAGCGCGCGCCGCGGCGATCGCCTCCGGCGGAATGATCGAATAATCGGTTTTCGCCGCGGCTTCCGCATCGCCGGCGGCTTCGCCGGTGAGCGCCGCGAGGAACCCTTCGTACACGTAGACCAACCCTTGTCCGCCGGAATCGACGACGCCGACCTGCTTCAGCACCGGCAGCAAGTCCGGCGTCCGGGAGAGCGAGAGCTTCGCCGCTTCCAGCGTGTCGCGCATGACGGCTTCGAGATCCGCGTTGCGGCGGGCGCTCTGCACGGCCGCCTTCGCGGCATCCTTCGAAACCGTCAAAATCGTGCCTTCCACCGGGCGCACGACGGCGGCGTACGCCGTTTCGACCCCTTGCTGCAGCGCGGCCGCGAACTGCGAGGCGTCCGCCCGCTCGAGCGAAGCCACGCCCTTCGAGAAGCCCCGGAACAATTGCGACAAAATGACGCCGGAGTTGCCGCGCGCTCCCATAAGCAAGCCCTTCGACAACACCTCGGCGGCTTGGCCGATGTTCGGAGAAGTCCGCTTCTTGAGCTCCTCCGCCCCGGAGGTCAAGGTGAGATTCATGTTCGTGCCGGTGTCTCCGTCCGGAACGGGGAATACGTTCAGGGCGTTCACCTTCTGCACGTTCGACTGCAAACGTTCGGCCGCCGCCGACACCATCGCGTGAAATGCCGCCCCGTCAATAAAGCGCTTACTCAATTCGACATTCTCCTTCCTTATGTTGAAACGCGGACTCCCTGAACAAGGATATTGACGAAGTGAACCTGAAGGCCCACGATATCGTTAAGCACGTACTTGACTTTCGATTGGATGTTGTGCGCCACTTCGGAAATTTTCGTGCCGTAGCTCACGATAATATACAAATCGATATGCACGCTCTCGCCTTCCCGGCGCACGTCGACCCCTTTGCTCAGGTTGTCCCGGCGCAGCAGCTCGGCGATGCCGTCCTTCAATTTGTTCTTGGAGGCCATGCCTACAAGTCCATAACATTCTAATGCCGCGGAGCCGGCGATCGTTGCGACGACTTCGTCGGTAACGTAGATTTTCCCTCTTTCCGTATCCAGCTGAATGGGCATGGAATCCTCTCCTTCGCGCTATGTAATATTATGGACTAAACCTCATTGTACTATATAAGAGCGAAGAAATAAATGCAACAAGTCAACAGCTTTCAATTGACGCCCAGAATGGTTCTATGATATATTTATAACCATGTTTGCCACGGAAGGGTGGTGTCTGCAATGTCCAGAGTATGCTTTATTTCCGGCAAGAAGCCGGGATCCGGCAACCACGTATCGCACGCGAACAACCGGAACCGCCGCTCGTGGGGCGTTAACGTTCAGAAGGTACGGATTCTCGTGAACGGTAAGCCGAAGCGCGTGTACGTGAGCACTCGCGTTTTGAAATCCGGGAAAGTAACCCGCGTCTAATTTCAAACACGCCGTTATCGCGGCGGGGTTGCCGCTGTCAAGAGGAGGATGCTTCGCGCATCCTCCTCTTTTTCATTGCCGCCGCCGCATCTACATTATGCATTCTCCCCCGGAAAAGGACAAAAAGCACCTGAACGGTGCTTTCTTCATCTCCCCCGCCTTAGGTTCGGGACGCGTTAGTTTTTGTTAAAAGCGTTTAACAAAGTCTTCACGAACCCGCCTAAGAATTTAGGTAGTTTGATTGTATAAAACTTCATCTCTACCCCTCCTCGCAAAGTATCCCGCTCCATTCCCGTCCGTTCCCACTGCCAGCCCTTATAGCCCTATTGTATTCAGGGATTCCGGAAATGTGCCTACTTTCGCGAATCGGGGACGAAAAAATGTTCCAAGCCGGACGCTACCGCGCCGCCGCACGCAGCTCCGCCATCGCCTTCGCCCGATCGCGGACGCCGAACACGGAGCTGCCCGCGACGAGCACCGATGCGCCCGCTTCCGTAACGAGGCGCGCCGTGTCCGGAACGATGCCGCCGTCCACCTCGATGGCGACGCTGCCTTCGAGATTCGCTTCGCGAATCCACTCGCGCAGCTGCGCGATTTTCGTCAGCGTCGAAGGTATGAATTTTTGGCCGCCGAAGCCCGGGTTGACCGTCATGACGAGCACGAGATCGATGTCGCCGAGCACCGGCTTCACCCATTCCGCCGGCGTTCCCGGATTGATCGCGACGCCGGCCTTCACGCCTCGCGCTTTGATCGACTGGATCGTTCGATGAAGATGAACGCACGCCTCCGCGTGCACCGTCACGCCGTCCGCGCCGGCGTCCACGAACGCGTCTACGTACGCCTCCGGCTTTTCGATCATGAGATGCACGTCCATGAACAGCGACGTGCGGGGGCGCAGCGCCTCGACGACGAGCGGCCCGAACGTAATGTTCGGCACGAATTTCCCGTCCATCACGTCGAGATGGAGCCAGTCGGCGCCGCCGACCTCGATATCGCGCACTTCCTCCGCGAGCGTCGCGAAATTCGCGGCCAACAACGATGGTGCGATAATCGCCATATTAGTACCTCCGTTTTCTCTCCCGTACTTCCGTCGCGAACGCCGCGTAATGGTCGTACCGCTCCGCGTCCGCTTCCCCGTTCTCGACCGCCTGCCGCACGCGGCAGCCCGGCTCCTTCAGATGAAGGCAGCCGCGGAATTTGCACCCTTCGGCGAGGCGGACGAATTCCGGGAACGCCGCGGCCACATCTTCGGGCCCGATCTCCTCCGGAAATTCCAGCGACGAAAAGCCCGGCGTATCCGCGAGAAGACCGCTCTCCCCGACGCGGAACAGCTCGACGTGCCGCGTCGTATGCTTGCCTCGACCGAGCTTCTCGCTGATTTCGTTCGTCTCGAGCGACAGCCCCGGCGCGAGCCGGTTGAGCAGCGACGACTTCCCGACCCCGGACTGTCCGGCGACGACGGCGATGCGGCCCTGCAGCGCGACCCGCAGCTCGTCCGCTCCCGTCCCGGCCCGCGCGCTCGTGAAAAACACGCGGTAGCCGATCGCTTCGTACGTCTTCCGCAGCTCCTCGATGCGCCCGCGCAGCGCCGCGGCGTCCTCCCCGGCGCCGTCGAGCAGATCGGCCTTCGTCAGGCACAGGATCGACTCCAGACCGGCCAATTCGGCGAGCACCAGAAATTTATCGAGCAGCGTCCTGTTCAGCTCGGGCCGCGCTACGGCGAACACGATCAGCGCCGTGTCGCAGTTGGCGATCGGCGGCCGGACGAGCTCCGTCGAGCGCGGCATCAGTTCGATGACCGTGCCTTCGCCGGAGCCGTCGTCCTTCGCCTCGAACCGCACCCGGTCCCCGACGAGCGGCGATACGCCTTGTTTTTTGAACAGCCCGCGGGCCCGGCAGGCGACGACGTCGCCGCCGCCCTCCGGCTGCACGTAATAAAATCCGCTCAACGCTTTGACAATCAACCCGTCCTGCATGCGTTCCGTTCGGCCTCCTGATTCGTTGCGTTCCTGTACCTTCCCTCGACTACAATCCGTCTACCGCCTGCTCTTCCCCGTCCGCCTCGCCTTGCGGTTCGGACGAATCGCCGTCCGCGGGCACCGCCGGCTCTTCCTCGGCCGGCGGCTCCGGCTCTTCCGACGACCGCGCCGGCGCCGACGCCGATCCGCCGCTGTCCGACGCCTGCGCGTACGTCCACGTATACTGCTCGACTTTGCCGTCGTCCTGGAACACTTCGATGACGGCGTTCTTGCTCGGGCTCGTCACGACGTCGAACGTGAACGATTGGTCGGACGTCACCGTCTGGTTGACCGCTTCGACGCGGTCGCCCATCGCGTCGGTGACGACGATCCGAATCGCGCTCGAGCCCCCTTGCTCTTTCGGTCCGATCATGACCGTATATCTCGTGACGCGCGCTTCGTTCGGCAGCCCGTCGCTGACGTAAATTTGGATCCCTTCGCCCGGCGGCTTGACGCCTTCCCCGGGCTGATACGGAAATTGGTTAAACACGCGGCCTTTCTCGAAGTACGCTTTTTCGCGGATGACGTTCGCCTGCTTCAGTTCCAGCCCTGCCTTCTGCAGCAGCGCCTCCGCCTCCGCGACCGTCCGGCCGACCAAGTCCGGCATCGCGACGTCTTCGGGCCCTCGGCTCACGACGATCCGGATCGGCGTCTCCAGCGGATCGACCTGCTGCGCCGCCTGCGGGAACTGCTCGACGACGCTGCCAGCCTTCTTGGGGCTGTGCTCCCGGGCGATCGTCACGTTCTCCTTCGCCACGCCGGCTTCGGTCAGCGCCGCCAGCGCCTCCTCTTCCGTCATATCCGCGAGGTCCGGCATTTGGAGCAGCTCGATGCCTTTGCTGACGTACAGCCGAATCGGCGTTCCGGGCTTGACCTCTTCTTCTTTCTCCGTCTGCGAAATGACGTAATCGGCCGGCGTTTCGCGGCTGAATTCGAAGATCGGCTCCTCGACGACGAGCCCCGCCGCTTCGAGCTGGGCTTTCGCCATGTCGAGCCGGAGCCCCTCGACGTTCGGCACGACGACGGTCGGAATGACGAAAATTTCCTGCACCTTCTTCACCCCGTACCACGCGCCGCCGAGCAGCACGAGCAGCACGCCGAACCAAATGAGCGGCTTCACCCACGGATTACCTCCGCGCGCTTTCTCGTCCTCGTCCTCGTAATTGCCGTCCCGCCAAACCGGGGCGCCGTCCGCCCCTCCCGGCGAACCGTCCTTATCCTGCGCGTTCGATGCCGGACTCGGCACCATGTCGGGGCGAATAGCCGGCACGACCCGCGTCGCCTCCTCGTCCGGCTCGAAATCGCTCGCGTACGTCCACTTCTTCTCGTCGCGGCGTTCCGGGGACAGGCAGGTTTCTAAGTCTCTCAGCATTTCGCCGGCGGACGCATACCGCTCCTCCGGACGTTTGCGCAGCGATTTTAGGATGACGTTCTCGACGCTCTGCGGAATCATCGGATTGACGACCCGCGGCTCTTCGACGGGCTCCTGCAGATGCTTCAAGGCGACGCTGATCGGGCTTTCCCCGATGAACGGGAGCCGGGCGGTCAGCATTTGGTAAAGAACGATGCCAAGCGAATATAAATCCGATTTTTCCCCCGCCGAGACGCCTTTCGCGTGCTCGGGCGAAAAATAATGCACCGAGCCGATAACCGAGCCCGTCTGCGTAATGGTCGACGTCGTGATCGCCCGGGCGATGCCGAAGTCGGTCACCTTGACGCGGCCGTTCTTGCCGATCAAAATGTTGTGCGGTTTAATGTCGCGATGAATGATGCCGTTCGCGTGCGCATGCTCCAGCGCGTCGCAAATTTGCGTGGCGATATGTACCGCTTCCGCCGGCTGCAGCGGCGCCTGCGCTTTGATGATATCGTTCAAATTCGATCCTTCGATATACTCCATGACGATGAAATGCGTATCCCCGTCCTGCCCGACGTCGTAAATGCTGACGACGTTCGGATGCGACAACGAAGCGGCCGATTGGGCCTCCCTGCGGAAGCGACGGATGAACTCTTCGTCATGTACGTATTGCTGTCTCAGTACTTTTACGGCCACATGCCGGTGCAGCAGCGTATCTTTCGCTTTGTAAACCAGCGCCATGCCGCCGCCCCCGACGCGTTCGATCAGCTCGTAACGTCCCGATAAGGTTGTTCCGTTCACCCGAGGCTCCCCCCTTTCCGTTCGGCTCTATGGTACATTAGCGATCAGCACCACCGTAATATTGTCGTCCCCGCCGGCGTTCAATGCGTATTCCACGAGCCGGTCCACCTTCTCGCCGAGCGTCCCCTCGCCGCGAACCGTTCGCGTCAGCTCTTCCTCGGGCACGAGATTTGAGAGGCCGTCGCTGCACAGCAGCAGCATGTCGCCCGGCTTCCACTGCACGTACGACAGGTCGACGTCCACGTCGGCCTCGGTGCCGAGCGCCCTAGTGATGACGTTCCGCCGCGGATGCACCGCCGCCTCGTCCGGGGTCAACTGGCCGGTTTTGACCAATTCGTTGACGAGCGTATGGTCTTCGGTGATTTGCGCAAACTGCTCATGATTAATGTAATAGGCCCGCGAATCGCCGATGTGCCCGATCAGCACCCGGGATTCGTTCGCAAGCGCCACCGTCACCGTCGTCCCCATCCCCCGGTAATGCTCCTTGCCCGACGCGACCTCGAACACCTTCGCGTTCGCCTCGCGGATCGCTTCGACGAGCCGCGCTTCGCGCTCCGCCTCGTCCGGTTCGCCTTCGATGCGGCTTAACGCCTCCTCGACGAGCTCGATCGTAATTTGGCTCGCCGTGTCCCCGGCTTGATGCCCGCCCATGCCGTCGGCGACGATGGCGAGCGTGCAGCCCGCCACCCCGTCTCTTACGACGACCCGATCCTCGTTCACGGCGCGGACGCGGCCCACGTCGGATTTATATGCAGCTTTCAGCATGTCATTCACCTCGCGGTCGACTCCATATGTTTCGCGCGCAGCTGGCCGCAAGCCGCGGCGATGTCGTGGCCCTGCTCCCTGCGAATCGTCGTGTTCACTTGCTTCGATTCGAGGATGCGCTTGAAATCGAAAATGCGCTCCTTCGGCGTGCGCACGTAGTCGCGTTCCGGCACGTAGTTCACCGGAATGAGGTTGACGTGGCACAGCATCCCTTTCAGCAGCGTGCCGAGCTCCTCGGCGTGCTCGGGCTGGTCGTTGACCCCGTTGATCAGCGCGTACTCGAACGTGATGCGCCTTCCCGTTTTCTCGATATAATACCGGCAGGCGTCCATGACGTCCGCGAACGGGAAGCGCCGATTGACCGGCATCAGCTTCGAGCGGAGCGCGTCGTTCGGGGCGTGGATCGATATCGCCAGGTTGATCTGCGTGTTCCAATCCGCGAATTCGCGGATTTGCGGCACGATGCCGCTCGTCGACACGGTGATGTGGCGCTGGCCGATTTTCATTCCTTTGTCGTGCATCATGAGCGTCAGGAACGCTTTCGTAGCTTCATAGTTTTCGAAAGGCTCTCCGGAGCCCATGACGACGATGGAGCTGATCCGCTCGTTCGTCGCGTCCAAGAGGCGCTGCGCGTAGACGACCTGCGCCACGATTTCGCCGGCGTACAGGTTGCGCTTAAGACCGCCGAGCGTCGACGCGCAGAACGTGCAGCCGATGCGGCAGCCGACCTGCGTCGTGACGCAAATGCTGATGCCGTAATTGTGGCGCATGACGACCGTCTCGATCGCGTGGTTGTCGTAGAGGCCGAACAAAAACTTGATCGTGCCGTCCTTCGATTCCAGCTTCGTGATTTCGTTCAGCGTCACGAATTGATAATGCTCCGCGAGCTTGTCGCGCAGCCCCTTCGACAAATTCGTCATCTCCTCGAAAGAGACGACCCGTTTGGCGTACAGCCATTCGAAAATTTGGCCGGCGCGGAACGCGGGCTCCCCTTGTTCCTTCAGCCAGTCCTGCAGCGCCTCCAAAGTCAGATCGTATATGAACGGCTTCTCCGGAAGCTGAATGTCTTTCTTCATGCGTATGATCCCCGCCTTCTTAGGTCCCCCGGACTCGGAACGACATGCTCGTCCCGGACCGCCGAAACTCTTCTTTCTATTGTAAACGTTCGTCCGCTATTTTAACACAAGCTTCACGGCGCCGCATGGGGCGACCGAACGAGCCTCGCCATGAAAAAGCCGTCGGAGCCGAATTGCTCCGGCGTTACCCGCAGCATGCCGGGGCCGGCCGCGCACGCCTCCGCCACCTTCGGCGGAATGCCTGAGGGCAGCCGCGGATCCGGCGCGAATTCGGGATGCTCCGCGAGGAACGCGGCGATCTGCTCCTCGTTCTCCTTCGGCTCGAGCGTGCACGTGCTGTATACGAGCGCCCCGCCGGGCTTCACGAGCTTCGCGGCGGAGCGGAGAATCGCCTTCTGCGTCTCCGCGATGGCGTCGACGTCGCCCCTCGTCTTCGTCCATTTGATGTCCGGCTTGCGGCGGATGACGCCGAAGCCGGAGCACGGCGCGTCGAGCAGGACGCGGTCGAACGAGCCCGCCTCGAACCGCTCATGCAGCTTCGCGGCGTCGATGACGACCGTCTCGACGCTGCGAAGGCCGAGCCGTCGCGCCGCGGCGTCGATCAGCTCCCGCTTGTGCGGGTGGATGTCGCAGGCGATTATCTCGCCCTCGTCCTCCATCCGCTCCGCCAGGTGCGTCGATTTCCCGCCGGGCGCGGCGCAGCAGTCGAGCACGCGCATGCCCGGCTCCGGGTCGACGAGCGCGGCGACGAGCATCGAGCTTTCGTCCTGCACGGTGCACAGGCCTTGCGCGTACGCGTCGCCGTGCGCCGCGTTGCCGCCGCTCGTCACGACGACGCCGTCGTAGCTGACCGCGGACGGCTCCGCCGCGACGCCGCTCGCCGCGAGCCGCTCGATCAGCTCGGCGCGGGTCAGCTTCAGCCGGTTGACGCGGACGCTCGCCTTCGGCGGCTCGTTGTTCGCGGCGGCGATTCTCCCGGCGCGCTCCGCGCCGAACGCGCGCACCCATTCCCGGATCAGCCATTCCGGGTGGGATTCCTCGAACGCGATGCGCGCCGCGTCATCGAGACCGGCCGGCGCCGCAGGCCGCCCCGGATTCGCGGCGAGCTTCCGCAGCACCGCGTTCACGAGGCCGGAGACGCCGGCATGGCCGCGCCGCCTCGCGATCGACACCGCTTCGCTGACGGCGGCGTGCGCCGGCACCCTATCGAGGTACAGCAGCTGGTAGGCGCTGAGCCGCAGCAGGCTGCGCACCCACGGCTGGAGCTTCGATACGCCTTTGGCGAGATGCGCCCCCAGCACCGCGTCGATCGTCTGCAGCCGCTGGATCGTGCCGTACACGAGCTCCGTCGCGAGGCCCGCCTCCCGCGGCTCGGGCTTATGGCGCGTCAGGGCGGCGTTCAACGCTAGGTTGCTGTACGCGCCCTCCTGCTCGACGGCCGTCAGCGCTTCGAGCGCGATCTCCCGCGCGCCGAGCGGCTTCTTCGGCGGCCGCTGCCCCGGCTTGCCCGCGGGCTTGCCTCCGGGCTTGTTCGCAGCCGACTGATTCGGAGCGGACTTCTTCGGAGCGGGCTTCTTCGGCGGCTTTGGCGTCGGTCCGCTCATCGCGTCTCCTCCGCCGCCGCGCCGAGCGCGTCGCCTTTCTTCATTTGGCCGCCCTTCACGAATTCGGCGACGGGCAGCGCCTTCTTGCCGGCCGGCTGCACCTCGGTCGCGACGAACACGCCGTCGCCGGTCGCGACGGCGAGGCCTTCCGGTCCGATATCAAGCACGGTGCCCGGCGCCGCGGAGACGGCCCGTCCCGGCTCCGGCCGCTTCGCCTTCCATATTTTGAACACGTCGCCGTTCCAGAACGTGAACGCTCCCGGTCTCGGAGACAGACCGCGCAGCTGGTTGTAGATGTCCGCCGCGCTCCGCGACCAATCGATCCGCTCGTCGTCGCGCGTAAGGTTCGGCGAATACGTCGCTTCCGCCTCGTTCTGCGGCGTGCGCGGCGCCGTCCCGTCCAAAATAGACGGCACCGTCTCGAGCAGCAGCTTCGCCCCGACCTCGCTCAGCCGCTCGAACACGACGCCGGCGTCGTCGTCCGGGCCGATGGCGAGCTCCGCCTTCGCGATCATATCGCCGGTGTCTAACCCCTCGGCCATGTACATGATCGTCACGCCGGTGACCGATTCGCCGTTCATGATCGCCCGCTGGATCGGCGCGCCGCCGCGATATTTCGGCAGCAGCGAGCCGTGGACGTTAATGCAGCCGTATTTCGGCAGCTCGAGCACCGATTTCGGCAAAATTTGTCCGTACGCCGCCGTCACGATGAGATCCGGCTCATACGCCGCAAGCGCCGCGACCGCATCGCTCGCGCGCAGCTTCGGCGGCTGCAGCACCGGCAGCCCGAGCCGCAGCGCCTCCTCCTTCACGGGCGTCGGCGTGAGCGTCTTCTTGCGGCCGGTCGGGCGGTCCGGCTGCGTCACGACGGCCGTCACCCGGTAGCCGGCGTCCATCAACGCACGAAGGGACGGCACGGCAAAGTCCGGCGTCCCCATGAATACGATATTCGGTTCGTTCCTCATACGACGTCTTCATCCTCTTCGTCGCGGCTCGGCTCATAGACGCGGTCGGCGATGTCGATGAACAGGATGCCGTTCAAATGATCGATTTCGTGCTGGAACGCCCTGGCCAGGAAGCCCGATACGTCCATGACGACTTCTTGCCCGTTGCGGTCGAGCCCTTTGACCTTCAGCTTCTCCTTGCGGCGGACGTCGCCCTGCAGCCCGGGGATGCTCAGGCACCCCTCCGGCCCGAATTGCTCCCCGCTCGATTCCAAGATTTCCGGATTGACCATCTCGATCAAGCCGTGCTCGTCGCCGACGTCGATGACGATGACGCGCTTCGAGATGCCGATCTGCGGCGCGGCGAGCCCGACGCCCGGGGCGTCGTACATCGTCTCCGCCATATCGGTGAGCAGTTTTTGAATGTTCGGCGTAATTTTCGGCACCGGCTTCGCCACTTCCCGAAGCACCGGGTCCGGATGTTTGACGATCAAGCGAATCGCCATTGTCGGTAGCCCCTTTCGTTATCGAACGACCCCCTCCCTTCGCGGGAGGCGGGCAGATTGGATATATCATTTACATCAGCATTTGCGGATCCATATCGAGCTGAATGCTCAGCTTCGCCTTGCGGATGTCTTCGCCGAGCGCGTCCGCGGACGCGCGCAGCGCCTCCGCCACGCCGGCGTCTCCCCGATATTTTACCATGCATTGGAACCGATATCTATCTTTCAGTTTCGGGATCGGCGACGGCACGGGCCCGAGCAGCTCGGCGGCGAGGCCGTCCCCCCGGCGCTCGGCGAACCGCCGTTTCAGCTCGGTCGCGAACCGCTCGCTGCACGGCACGAGCCGCGAGATGTCCTCGTGCGACAGCGTCGCGAGCGCCAGGCGGCAGTACGGCGGGTAACCCAGCTCCCGGCGGGACAGCAGCTCGCGCCGGGCGAAGCCCCGGAAATCGTGCTTCGCCGCGAATTGGATGCTGTAATGCTCCGGCGTGTACGTCTGGACGACGACTTCGCCGGGCAGCTTGTGGCGGCCCGCGCGGCCGGCCACCTGGGTCAGCAGCTGGAACGTCCGCTCCGCCGCCCGGAAATCCGGAATGCGGAGCACCGTATCCGCGCTGATGACCCCGACGAGCGTCACGTCGGGAAAATCGAGCCCCTTCGCGACCATCTGCGTGCCCAGCAGCACGTCGGCTTGCTTATCGCGGAAGGCGGCGAGCAGCTTCTCGTGCGCCCCCTTCTGCGACGTCGTGTCGACGTCCATTCGGATGACGCGGATGCCCGGGAACAGCTTCGCGAGCTCCTCCTCGACGCGCTGCGTGCCTGCGCCGAAATGGCGGATATGCTCGCTTTGGCAGCTCGGGCACTGCGACGCTTCGCGCTCTGTGTAGCCGCAGTAGTGGCAGCGCGAGTGCCGGCTCGTCCGATGGTACGTCAGCGTAATGTCGCAGTGCGGACACTGCGCCGTATAACCGCATGAGCGGCACATGACGAACGTCGCGTAGCCGCGCCGGTTGAGCAGCAGCACCGTCTGCTCGCCGCGCTCGAGCCGCTCGCCGATCGCCTCTCGCAGCCGGTTGCTGAACATCGCCCGGTTGCCGTCGCGCAGCTCCTGCCGCATGTCGACGATCGTGACCTCGGGCAGCGGGCGTCCTTCGACGCGCTCCGTCATTTCGAGCAGCGTGAAAACGCCGCGGTGCGCGTCGAGGTACGTCTCGAGCGACGGCGTCGCCGAGCCGAGCACGACGGCGGCGCCGTGCTGCGCCCCGCGCTCGAGCGCGACGTCGCGGGCGTGATATTTCGGCGACTCTTCTTGTTTATAGGAAGATTCATGCTCTTCGTCGATAATGATAAGACCAATGTTCGTGAACGGCGCGAAAATCGCGGACCGGGCGCCGATCGCGATTTTCACCTGGCGGCGGGCGATTTTGCGCCATTCGTCGTACCGCTCGCCATGCGAGAGGCGGCTGTGCATGACGGCCACCTCGTCGCCGAACCGGCCCTTGAACGCGTTCACCGTTTGGGGCGTGAGCGAAATTTCGGGCACGAGCAGGATCGCTTCGCGCCCCGCGTCGAGGCACGCCTGCATCGCCTGCAGGTACACCTCGGTTTTGCCGCTGCCGGTCACCCCGTGCAGCAGGAACGGCGCGTAGGCGCGGCTGCGAATCGCTTCCTTCACCGGCGCGAGCGCGGCGGCCTGCGCCTCCGTCAGCGGCAGCGGCTGCGACGCGGCGAAGCGGCGGTTCGCGTACGGGTCGCGCGCCACCTCGCGCTCTTCGACGGCGACAAGCCCCTTCGCCTCGAGCGCCTTGACGGCGGACGGGCCGATGCCTTCGCGGGCGAGCTCCGCGAGCGCTTCGCCGTCGAAGCCGCCCGCGATGCCGCCCGCCTCCTCCGCCGACGCCATCCGCTCGAGCAGCTCCGCCTGCTTCGGCGCGCGCCGCCGGAGCGATTCGGCCGCTTCGCGCAGCGCTTCCGCGCCGGCGGCCGGCCGGACGAACAGCTGCGTCTTCGCGCCGAGCCGGTCCTTCACCTGCTTCGATTCGGTCAAGAGGCCGAGCCCGATCGCCAGATGCAGCTCTTCCGCCCGGTCGGCGAACGCCTGCATGAGCGCCTGCTCGGACACCGAGCCGCGCCGGGCGACGTATTCGAGCACGCCGCGCGCCGCCTCCGGCGTTCCCGGCGCGCCTGGCGGCACCGCCGCCTCGTACACCGTCTCCGTCTTCGTCTTGAGCGCGCTCGGCAGCAGCGCCGCGAGCGCCGTATATTGCGGGCACACGTATTTGCGGCTGAGCCACGAAGCGAGCTCGAGCAGCTCCGCGGTCACGACCGGAGCCGCGTCCAGCACGCCCTTCAGCGGCTTCAGCTTGGCCGGATCCATGTCGGTCGTCTCCGCCACGCCGACGACGAACCCTTGCAGCACGCGCGGGCCGAACGGCACCCCGACGCGCACGCCGGGCTTCACGAGCGGCCGAACGCGCTCCGGCACCAAATAATCGAACGGCCGGTCCGTGTCCCGGGCCGGCGCGTCGACGATCACTTTAGCGATCATGTAGAAGTCTCCCTTGCCTCGGACGCCGACGACGCTCCGGACGCCCCCGCAGACGCCCCTGTGGACGTCCCTGCGTTCGCCGCCGCGGCGCGCGCCGCGAACGCCTCGCGCCCGATCGTCAGCAGCCGATCGGCGACCGACCGCTTCGATTGCAGCGGCAGCTCCTCGACGAGCCCGTCCGCCGTAAAGACGGACACGGCGTTCGTATCGTGCCCGAAGCCGACGCCGGGCTGCGACACGTCATTCGCGACGATGAAGTCGGCGCGCTTCGAGGCCGCCTTCAGGACGGCGTATTGCGCCACATCGTGCGTCTCGGCCGCGAAGCCGATCAGCACTTGGTCCGGCCGCTTGCGCGCCCCGAGCTCCTTCAGGATGTCGGGCGTCCGTTCGAGCGTGAGCGTCATCTCGTCGGCGCTTTTCTTAAGTTTGCGGTCCGCTCGCGCGGCCGGACGGTAATCGGCGACCGCCGCCGCCTTCACGACGATGTCCGTCTCGGGAAAGCGCGCCAGCACGGCGTCGTACATGTCCTGCGCCGACTCCACGCGCACGAGCTCTACGCCGGCGGGCGGCTGGGCGTCGGCGCGCCCGGCGACGAGCGTCACCCTCGCGCCTCGCGCCCGCGCCGCCTCCGCGACGGCGAAGCCCATTTTGCCCGACGAATCGTTCGTTAAATACCGGACCGGATCGATCCGCTCCACGGTCGCGCCCGCCGTCACGAGCACGCGGACGCCGTCGAGATCGCGGGGCGCCGCGAGCAGCGCCGACAGCTTGTCCGCGATTTGCTCCGGCTCCGCCATCCGGCCTTTGCCCGTATAGCCGCAAGCGAGAAACCCTTCGCCCGGCTCGACGAAATGGACCCCGCGCCCGCGCAGCGTCTCCATATGCTGCTGCACGATCGGGTTCGCGTACATATGCACGTTCATCGCCGGCGCGATCAGCACCGGCGTCCGCCCGCGATGCGCGAGCAGCGTCGTCGACAGCATATCGTCGCCGAGGCCGAGCGCGAGCTTCGCGAGCGCGTTCGCCGTCGCCGGCGCGACGACGACGGCGTCGGCCCGGTCCGCGAGGTCGATATGCGAGATGACGGCCGCGTCCTCCTCGTCGAACGTGTCAACAACCACGCGATGCCGCGTGATCGCTTGGAACGTCAGCGGCGCCACGAACTTCGTCGCCGACGCCGTCATGACGACGCGCACGTCCGCTCCCGCCTGCGTCAGCTTGCTCGCGACGGCCGCCGCCTTATACGCGGCGATGCCGCCGGTGACGCCGAGGATCACCGTTTTCCCCTGAAGCATCCAGATCCCTCCTTCTTGCGAAAAAAATAACAACCACTAGGGTTGTTGAGGGGAAGAAGCTTCCGCTTCTTTGGTCGTTTTTTCGTACGTGATCAGGTCGCCGTGAATTTCCTCCAGCGCGACGCCTACCTGCTTGTGGGCCCGCGGGTTGCGCAAATCGGACTTCGCACCTTCGCGCAGCGCTCTCGCGCGCTTCGACGCCGCGACGACGAGCAAATATTTGCTGCCGGCCTTTTCGACCAGCTTGTCGATCGATGGATATAACATCCTTCTCCTACACCTCGTTCAGCCAATTTTGGATCGCCGGAAACACCCGTTCCCGCTTGCAGTGCTCCGCCGCGATAATGCATTGCACGCGGTTGCACGCCGTCTCGAGCACGTCGTTCACGACGGCGTAATCGTAGTGCTCCATCAATTTCAGTTCATCCGCCGCCGCGGCCATGCGGGACCGAATCGAGCTTTCGGTTTCGGTACCGCGTCCGACGATGCGGTTGCGCAGCTCCTCGAGCGACGGCGGCAGCACGAAGATGAAGATCGCGTCCGGAAACCGCTCTTTCACCTGCATCGCGCCCTGCACGTCGATTTCGAGAATGATGTCTTTGCCGTTGTCGATCGTCTGCTGCACGAACGACTTCGGCGTTCCGTAATAGTTGCCGACGTATTCCGCCCATTCGAGCAGTTCGCCGGCTTCGATCATCGAACGGAACTCTTCATGCGTTTTGAAAAAATAGTTGACGCCGTCGATCTCGCCCTCCCGCGGTTTCCGCGTCGTGGCCGAGACCGAATATACGAGCTCGGGAGACATCTTCCGCAGCAGGTTGCACAGCGTTCCCTTGCCTACGCCGGACGGGCCGGACAACACGAGCAGCAAACCTTTGGTCATGAACCGTTCCTCGACTTTGGTTAGGGTGGTTTGGACAGTAGGTATCGTCATGGCCGTCACTCGTCGTGATCCTCGTCTTTGTTGGAGAGCCGGTGCGCGACGGTTTCGGGCTGCACCGCGGACAAGATAACGTGATCGCTGTCCGTGATGATGACGGCCCGCGTTCTGCGGCCGTACGTCGCGTCGATCAGCATATGCCGGTCCCGCGCCTCTTGGATGATGCGCTTGATCGGCGCCGATTCGGGACTCACGATAGAGATGATCCGATTCGCGGATACGATGTTGCCGAATCCGATGTTGATGAGTTTGATAGCCATGCTGGTTTCCCCCTAGCGCCTCTTAGTAGGCATTGTAACCCGCGCCGCTGTCCCCCATACGGCACCGCCGCCGGGCGAAAAGAGTCGATTTTATCTATATCGCGGTTTTCCTAAAAAAAGTAGTGCGAATCACTCGATGTTTTGCGTTTGTTCCCGCAGCTTTTCGAGTTCGGCTTTCACTTCGACGACCAGGGCGGACACGCCCGCGTGGTTCGCTTTCGAACCGATCGTATTCGCTTCCCGGTTCATCTCTTGCAGGAGGAAGTCCAGCTTCCTGCCGACAGGCTCGTTCGCGTCGAGCAGCGCGGCGAACTGCTTCGCGTGGCTCGCAAGGCGCGTCAGCTCCTCGTCGATCGCGCTCCGCTCCGCGAAATACGCGACCTCCGCGGCGAGCCGCGCCTCGTCGACCGGCGCGTTCCCGCCGGTGAGCTGCTCGATCCGCTCGCGCAGACGCTCCCGTACTTCGGCGGCGACGTTCGGCGCGAGCTCGCGGATGCGCTCGACGCGCTCCTCGACGGCCGCGAGCTTCGCCCGCGCGTCCGCTTCGAGGAACCGTCCTTCGGCCTCGCGCATGGCGGCGAGCCGCTCCAACGCGCCCGCCGCGCAGGCGAGCAGCTCGTCGTCCGCGCTGTCCGGCAGTTCGTCCTCGCGGACGGAAAATACGCCGGGCGCCTTCAGCAGCTCCCACGCCGTGAGGCCGCTCTCCGCGAGGGCGAACCGCTCCTTGAGCCGGTTCGCCGCGTCCGCGTACGCCGCCGCGAGCGCCCAATCGACTTCCGCCTGCCGGGGCGTCTCCCCGGTCCGATCGACCGCGACGGTCACGTCGACGCGCCCGCGGCCGATGCGTGATGCCGCGAGCTTGCGGAGCCTGTCCTCCAAGTGGTTCCATTCCCGCGGAAGCCGGCATACGACTTCCGCATATCGATGGTTTACGGATTTCATCTCGACCGTAAACGTCAGTGGTCCAACGCTTCTGGAATCGCGTCCGTATCCGGTCATGCTTCGCAGCACAGCCTCGCACGCTCCGTTTCTCTATATTACTTCATTTCCCTAGTGGGTACAAGTGGAAAACGGGCCTGCGCCCGCTCCCGGACGTAACGGGTCAGCTCCACCGTCATCTCGTACGCCATGAACGGGGTGATGAGATAAATGCCGTTGAATCGCTCCATGGCGACGTCGAGCAGCTCTTTCGAGATGTCGAGCGACACCCTGCGTCCCGCTTCGCCCTCGAGCCCCGCCATGCGGCGGCGCACGTCGTCGGACAGCGTGATGCCGGGCACCTCGTTGTGCAAATATTCGGCGTTGCGGCCGCTCGTGAACGGCATGATGCCGACGAAAATCGGAATCGGCAAATGCTTCGTCGCCTCATGCAGCTTCACGATGAGCTCCGGATCGTATACCGGCTGCGTCATCGCGTAGTCGGCGCCGGCTTCGATTTTCTTCTCGAGCCGCTCGACCGCCTTATGCAAATGCTTGACGTTCGGATTGAGCGCCGTGCCGACGAGAAAGCTCGCCTTCTCCTTGAACGGCTTGCCCGAGAACGCCAGGCCTTCGTTCATCTGCTTGATCATGCGGATGATCTGGAAGCTCGTGACGTCGTACACCGAGCTCGCCCCCGGCAAATCGCCGAAACGGGCCGGATCGCCCGTGATCGCGAGCACATGGTCGATGCCGGTCGCGTGCAGCCCCATCAGATGCGACTGCGTGCCGATTAAGTTGCGGTCCCGGCAGGCGATATGCACGAGCGGCCGGGCGCCGATCCGCTCCTTAACGAGGAACGCGAGCGCGCTGTTGCTCATGCGCGTCATCGCGAGCGAATTGTCCGCCATCGTAATTGCGTCGGCGCCCGCTTCGTGCAGCGCTTTGGCGCCTTCCATGAATTTGTCGATAATGAGGTCGCGCGGCGGGTCGAGTTCGACGATGACCGTATGGCGCTCCTTCACGATGTCGACGATCGACGGCTCCCGGCTCTCCGGCGGCGCCGCCTCGCGCGCTTCGACGCGTTGCCTCGCGGCGGGCTCCCGCTCCGCCGCTTCCGCCGCTTCGGGACGGAACGCGTCGAGCGCCTTCGCCACCGCGGCGATATGCTCCGGCGTCGTGCCGCAGCAGCCGCCGACGATGCGCGCCCCGAGCCGGGCGAGCGTCAGCGCGCTCTCCGCGAAATAGTCGGGGCCCGCCGGGTACGAGAACGTGCCGTCGACGTACGCCGGCAGCCCCGCGTTCGGGAAAATCGACAGCGGATATTCGCCGCGGCCGCCGAGCTTCTCGAGCGCGCGGATAATGCCGTACGGCCCGCTGACGCAGTTGAGGCCGACGATGTCCGCGCCCGCATCTAACAGCAGCGCGAACGCTTCGTCGAGCGTCCGTCCGTCCGCCGTGCCGCCCCCCGCCTCGATGGCGAGCTGGCAGATGACGGCCTTGTCCGTGAGGCGGCGCGCCGCGCGCACGGCGTCCGCCGCGTCGCCCGCGTCGTGGAACGTCTCGAGCAGCAGCGCGTCGACGCCGGCTTCGAGCAGCGCCGACATCTGCTCCTCGTACGCGCGAATCGCGTCCGGCGCCTCGGCGGCGTCGCGCGGCTCCGCCCGCGCCGAGCCGACCGCTCCGGCGACGTACGCGTCCGCGCCGACGCTGGAGCGGGCCGCCCAGGCGGCGGCCCGGTTGATCGCGCCGACCTCGCGCTCGAGGCCGTAACGGGACAGCTTCGTCCGATTCGCCGCGAACGTGTTCGTCTCGATGAGCCGCGCCCCGGCTTCGTAATAGCGGCGGTGCACGTCGCGGATCAGCTCCGGACGGCTCAAGTTGAGCTCCTCGGAGCTTATGCCGATCGGAATGCCGAGCTGATACAAATACGTGCCCATCGCGCCGTCGCCGACGATGGCCTGATCTCTTATGCGAATGCGCAAATCGGGCTTTGCGCCCGTCTCGCGCGGTTGGAATTCATTCATCTTCGCAGCCCTCCGTAACGCCGAAAAAAAACGCCCCGCTTCGAGGCATGAAATGGTTAGCCATTATCATACCGCAAAACGGGGCGCTTCGCATGCGTTTTTTATCGAGCGGCGGCGCCGGCGCCGCCGTCGTAGCGGATCGTCCGCTTTTTCTTCGGCGCGGAGAGCAGGCTGCCGATGCCGAAGAACAGCGTCGGAATCGCGGCGAAGCCGAGCACCATGATCCAATCCGCGAGGCCGAGCGCCGTCGTTTTGAAAATCGGCTGCAGCGGCTCGATGTACAGCACGCCGAGCAGCAGCGCGATCGAGGAGACGACCGCCAGCACGAGCGCTTTGTTTTCGAACAGGTTCCGGTGGAAAATGGAGCGCGAGCTCCGGCAGTCGAATACGTGAATGAGCTGCGCCATGACGAGCGTCGCGAACGCCACCGTCTGCGCGTGCGTCAGCGTCGCGTCGCCCTCGCCCCGCTGCAGGACGAGCCAGAACGGGATAAGCGTGCAGACGCCGATCAAGAAGCCGCGGGAAATGATTTTCCATCCGAGACGCCTTGCGAAAATGTTCTCCTTCTTGCCGCGCGGCGCGTGCTCCATCAAATCGCGCTCCGGCTGATCGATGCCGAGCGCCATCGCCGGCAGGCCGTCGGTGACGAGGTTGACCCACAAAATCATGATCGGCACGAGCGGCAGCGGCATGCCGAGCATCATCGCGATGAACATGACGAGAATTTCCCCGACGTTCGAGGCGAGCAAGTAGCGGATGAATTTGCGAATGTTTTCGTAAATGCCCCGCCCCTCTTCGATCGCGGCGACGATCGTCGCAAAGTTGTCGTCGCTTAAGATCAGCGAAGACGCCTCTTTGGACACGTCGGTGCCGGTGATGCCCATCGCGATGCCGATGTCGGCCGCCTTGATCGCCGGCGCGTCGTTGACGCCGTCGCCCGTCATCGCGACGACGTGGCCTCTTTCCTGGAGCGCCTTGACGATGCGCAGCTTATGCTCCGGCGACACCCGGGCGTACACGTAAATTTCGTCGACGACTTTGGCGAGCTGCTCGTCGCTCATCGCCGCGAGCTGGCTTCCGCTCACCGTCCGGCCGCCCTTCGGAATCATGCCGAGCTGGACCGCGATCGCCTCCGCCGTCGTCAAATGGTCGCCCGTAATCATAACGGTTTTGATGCCGGCGCGGCGGCATTTTAAAATCGCTTCGCGCACCTCTTTGCGCGGCGGGTCGATCATGCCCGCGAGGCCGGCGAACACGAGCCCCCGCTCCGCCTGCTCCGCGCTTTCCACCGTCTCGCCCGCTTTGAGATCCCGGTACGCGAGGCCGAGCACGCGCAGCGCGTCGCCGGCGAACGCCTCGTTCGCCTCCATCACCTTCTGCTTCAGCGTGCCGGTGAACGGCACGAGCTTGCCGTCCCACAGCACATAGCTGCATCGTTCGATGAGCAGGTCCGGCGCGCCCTTCGCGCAAAGCAGGCGGCCGCCTTGATGCTCCACGACGACGGACATGCGCTTGCGGTCCGAGTCGAACGGGAACTCGGCCACGCGGCGGTACAGCGGCGCGAGATTCGAAGCAGTGAGGCCCGCCTTCGCGCCGAGCACGGTGAGCGCCCCTTCGGTCGGGTCGCCTTTGATCGTCCATACCGGCTCGAGCGCATCTTTGCCCCGCTTCTTTTTGCCCTGCGGCTCCGGCGTCTCCCGCACGAGCTCCGCGTCGTTGCACAAGACGCCAATCTGCAGCAGCCGGCGCAGCGCGAGATCGTCCTTCACGCCCGTTTTCCCGCCGCGGTCGAGAATGTCTCCTTCCGGCTCGTAGCCTTCGCCGGTGACGTCGAGCGTCCGGCCGCCGAGCCACAGCCGCGTCACCGTCATCTTGTTTTGCGTCAGCGTCCCCGTCTTGTCGGAGCAGATGACCGACGCGCAGCCGAGCGTCTCGACGGACGGGAGCTTGCGGACGATCGCCTTCCGCTTGATCATGCGCTGCACGCCGAGCGCGAGCGCGACCGTCACGATCGCCGGCAGCCCTTCGGGGATGGCGGCGACGGCGAGCGACACCCCGGCGAGGAACATGCCGTACGCCGGTTGACCGTGCATGATGCCGGCGACGACGACGAGCACCGTAAGGGCGAGCGCGACGCCGATCAAAATTTTGCCGAACTGCTCGAGGCGGCGCTGCAGCGGCGTCTCCGCCTCTTCCGTGCTGTTGATGAGATCGGCGATCTTGCCCATCTCGGTGCGCATGCCGGTGCGGACGACGACGGCGCGCGCGGTGCCCATCGTGATCATCGTGCCGAGGAAGCCCATGTTGCGCTGGTCGCCGATTCCCACGTCCGCCTCCGGAATCGATCCGACGCTTTTGGCGACCGGCACCGATTCGCCGGTGAGCGCCGATTCCTCGGCGTAGACGCTGTTCGCCTCGAGGAAGCGGACGTCCGCCGGGACGCGGTCGCCGCTCTCGAGCGCCACGATGTCGCCCGGCACGAGGTCCTTCGCCGCCACGACGCGGAACGTCCCGTCCCGCAGCACTTTGGCCGTCGGCGCGGACAATTCTTTCAGCGCGCGCAGCGACCGCTCCGCGCGGTATTCTTGGATGAAGCCGAGCAGACCGTTCATGACGATGATGGCGACGATCGTGATCGCGTCCAAATATTCGCCGAGCAGGCCCGAGATGAGCGTCGCGCCCATCAGCACCAGCACCATGAAATCCTTGAATTGATTCAAAAACAGCGTCAGCGGCGACAGCTTCGTCCCCTCGCTCAGCTCGTTGGGGCCCGACTCCGCCCGGCGCCGGTTCGCTTCGTCCTCGGTCAGCCCGCGCGCCGGATCGATGCCGTGAGCGGCGAGCAGTTCCTCCGTCTCCATCTGGTACCACGTCGGTTCGTTCATACCCCCGTGTTCCCTCCCTCGTTCGAATAACTTGTACTAGGAACAATGTATTCACGGAGGGACGAGAATATCCCACTTGTCCCCGGCCGCCTTGCCGCGGCGCGGGCGGAACGCATATAATCACTGTTGGAGCGCAAAACGCGATTCCATACGGCGGAAAACAAGTTGCCGCATCGAGGAGAAATGGCCCATGGCATTCGACGGTCTCGTCGTACGGGCGGTTGTGCATCAGCTGCAGCCGTACGTCGGCGGAAGAGTTCATAAAATTCAACAGCCGAACGAACATGATTTTCTATTTACGATTCGGGGCGCCGGCAAAACGTCCAAGCTGCTGCTGTCGTCGAATCCGACGTACCCCCGATTTCATTTCACGGAACGGTCGTACCAAAATCCGCTCGAGGCGCCGATGTTTTGCATGCTGCTGCGCAAGCATTGCGAGAACGGCGTCATCGAATCGATTCGCCAAGTCGGCATGGAGCGAATCGTGCACATGCATATCCGGCAGCGGGACGAGCTCGGCGACGTGAGCGTGAAGCGAATCGTGCTCGAGCTGATGGGCCGGCACAGCAATTTGATTCTGATGGATCCGGAATCCGGCACGGTGCTGGAAGCGGCGAAGCGCGTCACGCCGGCCATCAGCTCGCACCGCATCGTCGCGCCCGGCGTGCCGTACGCGCCGCCGCCGGAGCAGGCGAAGCGCGACCCGCTCGAAGCGACGGCGATTGAAGCGCGCGCCCTGCTCGCGGGCGCCGCGGACGCGTTCGACGCCGCCCGGCGGCTCGTCGACGCGTATACCGGCATCAGCCCGCTCGCCGCGCGGGCGATCGTCGCGGGCGCCACGGACGCCGGCGAAGCGTTCGCCGCTGCGATGGCCCGCATTCGCCGGCACGAGTACGAGCCGAACATCGTGACGGAGCCGAGCGGCAAAACGTCGTTCTCCGTCGTGCCGCTCGACCCGGCGGGGGCCAAACGCGAAACGTTCGACGACGTCAGCGTCTGCCTCGAACGGTACTACGGCGACAAGGCGGAGCGCGATCTCGTCAAGCAAAAAACGTCGGACCTTGCGAAGCTGCTGACGAACGAGCGGAACAAAAACGAAAAGAAGCTCGAGAAGCTGCGGGAAACGAAGCAGGAAGCGCTGGACGCGGACAAGCACCGCATTTACGGGGAGCTGCTTAACGCGTACATGCATACGTTCGCGAAGGGAGACGCCTCCGTCGAAGTGGAAAATTACTACGACGAGGAGCAGCGGACGATCGCCATTCCGCTCGACCCGCTGCTGACGCCGTCCGAAAACGCGCAGCGCTATTTCCGCAAGTACCAAAAGCTGCGCAACAGCCTCGCGATCGTCGAGGAACAGATGAAGGAAGCGGAAGCGGAAATCGAATATATGGATGCGCTGCTCCAGCAGCTTGAGGGGGCGACGCTCTCGGACATCGAGGAAATTCGCGAGGAGCTGGTGGAGGGCGGCTATTTGCGGAGCCGCGGCACGAAGCCGGGCCGCAAGGCGCGCAAGAACGACAAGCCGCAGCTGCACGCGTTCGTTTCGTCGGAGGGCGCGCCGATCTACGTCGGCCGCAACAACACCCAGAACGACTACATTACGAACCGCCTCGCCCGCCCGACGGATACGTGGCTGCACACGAAGGACATCCCGGGCTCGCACGTCGTCATCCGCGCCGACGCGTTCGGGGAAGCGACGCTCGCCGAGGCGGCCAATCTGGCTGCGTATTTCAGCAAAGCGAAGCAGTCCAGCCTCGTGCCCGTCGATTATACGCTCGTCCGCCACGTGAAAAAGCCGTCCGGCGCGAAGCCGGGCTTCGTCATCTACGACAAGCAAAAAACGCTCTTCGTCACGCCGGACGAGGAGGCGGTTCGGAAGCTCCGGCCGCTGAAATAACAAAAACTTTGTTCGATGTACATTCGGGGAAGCGGGTACTGCGAGATCAGGCAGCTCGTCCCTCGAAGCGTATCCTTTCTGATTTCTAAAGCAAGTCTCTAATAAAGCAAGGGCCGCTCCCGCTTCGCGTCGATTTCAGCGCGAAGCCGGGAAGCGGCCCTTGTTCGATTATGCCATGATCATCGATTTGATTTTCAGCGCGACCTCGCGCCCTTGCCCCGCCGACATGTACACGTTGCGAGTGCCCGGCACGACGGCGTCCTCCTTGATGAAGCCGCCGATGACGAACGCGCGCGTATCGGCATGCCGCGAAGCGATGTCCCGGTCGATCGCCGCTAGCAGCGGCAGCCATTCCAAGTGCGCTTGCTGAGTCGGCGAGCTGAGGACAAGCGCTTTCGGCCGCTGCAGCCGCAGACACTCGAGCAGCGCCTTCTCGGACGGCACGTGGCCGAGCCGCACGACCCGGAGCCCCGCTTGCATCGCGAAACATCCGAACAGCAGCGATTCGAGCTCGTGTCTGTCGTACGAGGAGACGGTCGTCACGACGCACGGCGCTCCCGGCTCGGGCTCGAACAGCTGCTGCGTCGACAGCAGCCGATCGCGCGCGAAGAGGATGCCGTACAGCTCGTGATAATCCGACGTCTCGCCCCTCTGGCGCATGTCCCCGAGCTCGGCGAGCGCCGGCAGCAGCACCTGCGTCAGGACGAACTCGAGCCGGTGCAGCCCCGCCAGCCGGTCGAACAGCCGGGCGGCGGCCGCATCGTCAAGTTCGAGCCACGCGGCGATGAGCCGGCGGCGGAACTCCTCCGCCTCCGTCATCGCCGCCGGCCGCCGGGCCGGCGCCGCGGCCGGTTCCGGCTCCCGCTGCTGCGACGGAATGCCCCCGGCCAGGAAGTCCTGCACGGCAAGTCCGATCGGCACGCCGGCGTCGACCCGGCTTTTCAGCCAGAGGAACGTTTCGACATGCTCCTTCGTATAGCCCCTGTATCCGTTCGGGAAACGCGAAGGGGAGACGACGCCGTACCTCTCCTCCCATTTGCGAAGGAGCTGCGTGGACAAGCCCGTGCGCAAGGACACTTCTTTGATTGTAAACAGCCGCTTGTTCATACGCTCCTCCGAAGTGAGAAGTCAACGCCCCGCAGCTTCCGCCCGCGGGAGAAGCCCGTCGGCGGTTGCGATTCGGTCGCCGAAACGCGGGGTTGCCGCCGATCGGCGTTTATTTGCCGACGGCGGAATAATAAAAGCCATGGGCTCGCATCTGTTCGGGATCGAACACGTTGCGGCCGTCGAACACGTACGGTCGGCGCAGCGCCTCTTTCGCCCGATCGAGATCGAGCGACTTCACCTGCGCCCATTCGGTCACGATGAGCATCGCGTCCGCGCCCTCGAGCGCCTCGTACGGATCGTCCGTAATCGGGACGTCCGGCAGCAGCGCCGCCGCCTTCGGGCCGCAGATCGGATCGTACGCCCGCACCGACGCGCCGTACTGGCGCAGCATGGCGATGATGTCGAGCGACGGCGCGTCCCGCAGATCGTCCGTATTCGGCTTGAAGCTAAGGCCCATGACGGCCAGCGTCTTATCCGCGAGATCGCCTTGGAAGGCCGCGCGCACTTTGCGGACGAACCGCTGCCGCTGCAGCTGGTTCACCTCGATGACGGCGCGCATGATTTTGAAGTCGTAGTCGACGTTCTCGGCGATGAACAGCTGCGCGCGCGTATCCTTCGGCAGGCAGAAGCCGCCGTAGCCGATGCCCGCGTTCAGGAACGCCGGGCCGATCCGCTTGTCCATCCCCATGCCCTTCGCGACCATGCCGATGTCGGCGCCGACCTTCTCGCACACGTTCGCCATTTCGTTGATGAACGAAATTTTCGTCGCGAGGAACGAATTGGACGCGTATTTGATCAACTCGGCGCTTTCCCGGTTCGTCATGAGCACGGGCGCGTCGAACGGCGCGAGCGCCGCGCGCACCCGCGCGCCGGCCGCCTCCGACGCCGCGCCGATGACGATTCGATCCATATGGAACGTATCGTGGACGGCCGTCCCTTCGCGGAGAAACTCCGGATTGCTGACGACGTCGAACCGGACGCCGCTGCGCGCGAGCGATCGCAGCAGCGTCTCCGCCATCGAGCCGGTGCCGACGGGCACCGTGCTCTTGATGACGACGATTTTGTCCTCGCGCGCCGCCTCCGCGATATGGCGGAGCGCCGTCTTCACCTGCGACATGTCGACGTCCCCGTTGTCGAGCGACGGGGTGCCGACGGCGACGAACACGATTTCCGACGCGTCGACGGCCGCCGCCGTCTCCGTCGCGAACGACAGCCGTCCCGACGCGACGTTGCGTTTCACGATTGTCTCGAGCCCCTCTTCGTAAATCGGCATGACGCCGGAACGAATCGACTCGATCTTCCGCTCGTCCCGATCGACGCAGACGACCGTATGGCCGACTTCGGCGAGGCACGCGCCGGTGACGAGTCCGACGTACCCGGTGCCGAGCACGCCGATCCGCATCCCTTCGAACATGCTTACGCCTCCTTCCACCCGCTCACGAGATCGATCAAATACGCCTTCACGTCGTCCGCAAGGTCGGGGCGGCGCAGCGCGAATTCGATCGTCGCTTCGATATACCCGAACTTGTCGCCGACGTCGTAGCGCTTTCCTTGCACCGTATAGGCGATCATCGGCTTGCGGCGGTTCAGCTCGCGCAGCGCGTCGGTCAGCTGAATTTCGCCGCCGCGCCCCGGCGTCTGCCGCTCCAAAATATCGAAGATGTCAGGCTCGATCACGTATCGGCCGATAACGGCCAAGTTGGACGGCGCCTGCCCGCGCTCCGGCTTTTCGACCAAATCGTCGATGCGGGCCGCGCACGGTTCGCCTTCCACCACGCCGTCCGGCGACACGATGCCGTACTTCTCCACTTCGTCCCACGGCACTTCTTGCACGGCCAAGAGCGACGTCTTCTGCTGCTCGTGCAGGCGCAGCATTTCGCGCAGCGCCATCGGATCCGATTCGATGATGTCGTCGCCGAGCAGCACGGCGAACGGCTCGTCGCCGACGAACGTGCGCGCGCAAAGCACCGCATGGCCGAGGCCGAGCGGCTCCTTCTGCCGAATATAATGAATGTCGACCATCTGCGATATGTCGCGAACCTGCCGCAGCATCTCTTCCTTGCCCTTCTCCTCGAGCATCAGCTCCAGCTCGACCGATTTATCGAAGTGATCCTCGATCGCCCGCTTGTTCCGGCCGGTAACGATAATGATATCTTCGATGCCCGCCTCGATCGCTTCCTCCACGATGTATTGAATCGCGGGCTTGTCGACGATCGGCAGCATCTCTTTCGGCTGCGCCTTCGTGGCCGGCAGAAAGCGGGTGCCTAACCCCGCCGCCGGAATGATTGCCTTGCGGATCATTCGCGTTTCCCTCTCTTCTCTCGTAGCTCTAGTAATGTGGCGACGACCCCGGCCTCCGTCTCGCGGCCCCCTAGCGCCGCATGGAACGGTACGCCGTCCCGGTATCCGTGAAAATCGGAACCGGCCGTCGCCGCAAGGCCGAACCGTTCGGCGAGCCGCCGAAATTCGCGCTCCTGCGCTTCGTCGTGATCGGCGTGCGCGGCTTCGACGCCGTGCAGCGCCGGGGCGAGCCGTTCGATCAAGGCGGCGCCGCCGCGGTACAAGCCGGGATGCGCCAGCACCGCGGCGCCTCCCGCTTCCCGAATCCAGCGGACCGCCTCCTCGGGCGCGATCCGGTCGACGGCGGCGTACGCGAGCGCGCCCTCGGCCAAATACCGGTCGAACGCCTCTCTGACGGATGCCGCGTACCCTTTGGCGACGAGCAGCTCCGCGATATGCGGCCGGCTGACCGCCGCGTCTTTGTTCGCCCGCCGCTCCGCCGCGATCGTTTCCGCTTCCGCGAGCGACACGTCGAAGCCGAGTCCGCGCAGCTTTTCGAAGATTGCCTCGTTCCGGCCTCGGCGCACGTCGCGGTTCGACGCGAGCCGCCGAACGAACGTCTCGTCGCCCGGATCGATCCACAGCCCCAGCACGTGCACGTCTTCCCCGTCCCAGCGGGTGCTGATTTCGACGCCGGGGACGACGTCGACGCCCAGCTCCCGGCCGGCGCGCGCCGCCTCTTCGACGCCCGCGACCGTATCGTGGTCCGTCACCGCCACGCCTCGCAGCCCCCGTTCGCGCGCCAACGCGACAAGCTCCCTCGGAGAGAGCAGACCGTCGGACGCCGTCGTGTGCGCATGCAGGTCGTACCCTCGCCCGATCATAACCATTGGCTCAAATCCTTTTCCCGCAAAAATGAAAGAAACGTCACCGCGGAGATCGGCAGCAGGTTCGTTTTCAAATAAGTGGCGTAAAATTGCCGTTCGAAGCGAACGCCTTCGATCGGCACGAGCTTCAGCACGCCGAGCGCCAGCTCGTGCTTCACCGACGTTTGCGACAAAAACGTAATGCCGAGGCCCGCCTCGACCGCCGATTTGACCGCGCCCGTGCTGCCGAGCTCCATGACGATTTTCATGTCCGCGGCGTTGAAACCTTTGCGCGACAGTTCCTCTTCCATGACCTGGCGCGTGCCGGAGCCTTGCTCCCGCAAAATGAACGGGTACTGGAGCACCTCCTCCATCGCGACGGGCGCTTTGTCCGCGAGCGGGTGGCCGCTCGGCACGATCAGCTTCAGCTCGTCGCTGAGCACCGGCTCCGTGTGGACGTCGGGATGCGCGACCTGCGCTTCGATCAGACCGAACGTCAGCTGGTGTTTGAGCATTTCCTCTAAAATTTGCGCCGTGTTCATCACCTTCATCTGAATGGCGATGTTCGGGTATTCCCGATTGAACGGCCCCAGCAGTCTCGGCAGTATGTATTCCCCGACGGTCAAGCTCGCCCCGAGCAGCAGCCGGCCTTGCAGCATGTGCGTAAACCGGGACATCGCCAAATCGGTTTCCTTTACTAAGTCTATGCTCCGTTTCGCATATACCATGAGCACCTTGCCCGCTTCCGTCAGCTCGATTTTTTTGGTCGAGCGATGAAAGAGCTTCGTGCCGAAGTATTCTTCGAGCGCCTGGATCTGCATCGTTACCGCCGGCTGCGTCATATGCAGCGCCTGCGCCGCCGCGGAGAAACTACCCCTTTCCGAAACTGTGTAAAAGATGTGCAATTGATGGAAGCTGAGCGCCATGGGTAACCGTTCCTCCGTGCCTTGCCGAATAGATGCAATTTCCATTATACACGAAAAAAGCGCGGCGTTGGTAAGCCGCGCTCGTTTGCAAACGATTAACGCCGTTTCCGGCTGTTTTTGATCAGCGTCATTCGCCGCGAATGGCGCAGCCACGAGTAATATGTCCGGAGGTCGCGAAGCTCCATCGTTTCGGACATGCGCCCGAGAAACGTCACGACGATCATTTTGTGCAGCGGGTTTCCCATCAGATCGCGGTGTTTGTCGGAAGGAGAAAATTCCGCGACGAACACGAGGTCGTCTTCTACGGTGTATACGTCCTGCTCGTTCCGATAATACGATTTGACCGTGCCGTTCTTAAGGTGTTCCCAAAGAAATGCGCAAATATCGTCGGTCCCCGTCTTCTCGGTTTCGACCCGGTCCATCCAACGCGATCTGGCATGGTTGGTGACGATGATGTCCGCGACTTTTTTATCGGCGAGCTGCACGTAAAATGATTCGTAGGTGCTGTATCGATCCATTTTTTTGTCTTTCATCCGTCATTCCCTCCATTCCATGAACCGCCGCGCAAATGTTAACGACGTTTATATCTTTATATTACAGTATCTTACGGGAATTTCCAGATAATTTGAAACGCACAAAAAAATGCCCCCGAATGCAAAGAGGGCATTGCAAAAAAGTCAAAAATATGTCTAGTAAGAGTAGAAGCGCGTTTTGTCCGGCATATTACTATTATATTCCGTGCGTATTTCGCCGCGGTACGAGCGCTCTACTTTCTTTACGTAGGGCAGCCGTTGTATACTTTTCATCGTCTCCTCCGCGCGGTCGCTGTTGACGTACAGCACCGCATAATTCATTTTGCGGGAGATGTAATGGAGCGACCCGTACTTTTCCAAATTCCGCCCCGGCTTGGCGTCGCTCAGCCAGACGATGAAGCCTGTGCGTTCTGCGAACATGGGATCCCTCTTTCTTAAGGAGAATGATGAATGACCAAAGTTTCGATTCCGCTCGTTACCTTAACCCGCGGCCCGCTCGCCGAGTGCGTGCACCGGGGGCATATCGCCGTCGTCGCGGCGGACGGCCGCGTCGCGTCCGCCGCGGGCGATCCGCATTACTTGACGTTCGCAAGGTCGGCGGCCAAACCGCTGCAGGCGGTGCCCGTCGTCGCCTCCGGCGCGGCGGATCGGTTCGGCCTCGCCGCGGACGAACTCGCGCTGCTGTGCGCGTCGCACAGCGGCGAAGCGCGCCACGTGGAGGCGGTCGCCCGCATTCTCGCGAAGCTCGGCCTCGACGAGGCGCATCTGCAGTGCGGGGCGCATCCGCCCTATCATAAGCCTTCCGCCTCGGCGCTGCGAGCGGCGGGCGATGCGCCGCGGGCGGCGCACAACAACTGCTCCGGCAAGCATGCCGGCATGCTGGCGCTCGCCTTGCAGCTCGGCGCGTCGACGGACGACTACAAGCGTCCGGACCATCCCGCGCAGCGGGCGATGCTGGATTCGTTCGCGTCGTTCGCCGGCGTGCCGGCGGAGTCGATCGCGCTCGGCGTCGACGGCTGCGGCGTGCCGGTGTACGGCGCGCCGCTGTCGGCGCTCGCGCTCGCGTACGCCCGGCTCGGCACGCCGCGCGGCGACGGAAGCGCGATGGATGCGGCGCGCCGCGTCGTGGCGGCCGTGCAAGCGCATCCGGAGATGCTCGCGGGCACGGACCGCTACGATACGCAGCTGATCCGCGCCTCCGGCGGCCGGGTCGTCGGGAAGATGGGCGCCGAGGGCGTGTTCGCCGCCGCACTCGTCGGGGAAGGGCTCGCGCTCGCCGTCAAAATCGAGGACGGCGCGCAGCGCGCCCTGTACCCCGCCGTAACGGAGGCGCTGCTCCAGCTCGGCTGGATCGATGATACGGCCGCCGACGAGCTGGCGGAATTCCATAAGCCGGCGGTGCGCAATTGGAGCGGAGAGGTCGTCGGGGAAACCGTGCCTTCGTTCCGGCTCGAGCCGGCTTGAAGACGTGCCGGCCCGCGGCCGATCCGAAAGCCCCAAGGGACTGCTGCGGTTAGGGTCTAGGTCTGGTCTTGGGGCAGAGTCTGGTCTTGGGGCAGAGTCTGGGCCCGAGTCAGCCCCCGCAGCCGCAGCTGCCGCCCGACCCGCAGCCCGCGCCGTGCTTCGGCAGCGGGTCGTTGCCCGGCACCTTCACCGACTCGGACACGGCGTGCGCGATCGTGACGGAGACGTCGTACAGCAGCTCGTCGAGCGCCTTCTCCGCGCGCTTGAATTCGCGCGCCGCCTCCACCGTTTCGAGCTCGGCCTCGAGCGCTTTGACCGCGTCGAGCGCCTCGTGGTAATTCGGATGGTAATGCCCGAACCGCTCGCATTCCTCGAACCGTTCTCTCGCCTTCGCCATCCTCATCCGAAACTTCAGGACGTCCGAATCCTGCTCCATTCGTCCCTTCCAATATAAATAATCGGCCATCTCCCGAGAGCGCAGCAGCGCTTCGGCGAGTTCGCCCGTTTTGTCCAGCAGCAAGGCAAAATCCAAGGCCTCGCGTTCCTTCACACTCATGGATTTTCACCTCGTCCTCAAGCTATAAGATCACGGTACTTATCATACCATGAATCGTTGTTGCGCACTAGGCTTGTTCGGGCACCAGCAGCTGCGCCTCGCCGCACGCCGCCGCCGTCACGCTCGCTTCTTCGCCGTCGATGTAGCCCTGCGCGACCCAATCGGCGCCCGACGGCGCGACCCGCTTCGGCACGAAGTCGACCTCGCGGCCGTCGACGACGAGGCGCACCTTCGTCCGGACGTCGATCGCCGCTTCCAGCAGCTCCCTCGTCGTGGACGCATGGTACTTGCGCAGCGAGCGCAGCCACGCCTGCGGCACGGCGGCGAGCTTGTCCCGCAGCGGCTTCGTCCCTTCGGGCGACGGATCGAGCGGGAACAACGCCGCGTTGCGCCGCGAGTAGACGATGCCGGACGGCGCGGACCGGCGCGCCGCCTCCTCCGGCTTCGCGGCGTCCTCGGACGGCTCCATCGCCGCCGGCGCCCGCTCCCCCGCTTGGCGGAGGGAAAAGCCTTGCCGCTGCAGCCGGTCGGCGAGCGCCTTCGCCTTGGAGCGGTCGACGATGAAATCGAGCTCGCCGAGCTGCGCCACGAGGCAGGCGGACAGCTCCTCGTCGCCGCGGATGTACGCCGCGTCCTTCGCGTCGCGGCAGCGCAGCAGCGTGACGTCTTCCAGCGTCACCGCGCCGTATGCGGCGCTCCACTGCCGCAGCGCCGTCTCGACCGGCTCCGGCACGCCGTAGAGCGCATGCGCTTTCAGCGCGGCGAGCAGCCGCTCCGGCTCCCGGCCGCGCGCGAGCGCTCGCTCCCAGCTCGCCTTCGTCAGCCGGTAGCGGTCGACCGTGTCGCCGCCCGCATATTCCGCGCACGCTTCGAGCTCCCAGCGCGCGGCGAACGGCGCCGTCGGCGGCACGATGACGTCGAAATCCGGCTGCACGTACCAGCCGTCGTCCTCGTCCGCGCGCTGCGGCTCCGGACGGCGCACCGCCGGCCCGTCCGCGCACGCGCCGAGCTCGAGCAGGCCGAACGCCGCCATCGGCCCCGCCCAATACGCGGCTATCGCCTCGCGCGCCTCCTCCTCCGTCCGGCCGTTCGTCGGCACGCCGGCCGCGAGCAGCGCGTCCGCGAGCCGCCGCAGCGAAAACCAGCGCCCCGCGGGCAAACCGCGAATCGCGGCCGCGGCGTGCTGCAGCCATACGTCGGCAGGCGTATATACGTCCCACCACAGCGCGGTCAGCTCTTCTTGAATGGCGCCGTTCGGCCGCGCGAGCCAAGCGGCGATGCGCTCCGGCGCCGGTTCGACCGCGCCGGGGCCGGGCCGCAGCAGGCCGAGCCGGAGCGCCGCGTCGAACAGCACGGCAAGCGGCTTGTCCAGCTTGTCGCGGTGTAAATAATCGACGGCAAGGCCCGCCAAATCCTCGTTCGCGACGTCGATGCGCGAAGCCAGCCGCTGCACGTCCTTCTTGTGGAACGTGCCCTTCTGCGTCAGCGTCAGCCCGTTCGTCGCCGCCTCCGCGACGAAAAACAGCAGCAGCTTCGCAAATCCCGCCTTCGGCTCGTACGACGGCTCGACCGCCTCCTCCGGCGTGGCCGCCTCCCGCAGCCCCGGCGCGAACACGGCCTGCCAATCGGCGAGCAGACCGGGCGCGAGCGTATGGATCGTCTCGCCCCACGCCTTCCGCCGCGTCTCGACGATGCCGCGCCCGCGCAGCCGCTCGATGCCGAGCTCCGCCTCGTATCCGGTCAGCCGGCCCCGGCTCGCGCGCTCGAGCGCGCCCGCGTCGAACGGCTCCTCGGCGAAGCGGAGCACGATCCACTCCAGCGTCCGGCGCTCCGCGTTCGTCAATTCGTTCATCCCGCCTGCTCCCCTTCCGTCGGCGCGGCTTCCGCCCGCCGTTCTTCTTCGAGAAACTGCTCCCACTCGACGCTCCGGTACCGGTACCCTTGCTCGACCAAAAACAGCTGCCGCTTCAGCGCGAAGTCGAGCTCCTTCGTCTCCGCCGACACAAGCGCGTAAAAATAGGCCGTATTATCGGTCGACTTCGGACGCAGCACGCGGCCGAGCCGCTGCGCCTCCTCCTGCCGCGAGCCGAAGCTGCCCGACACCTGAATGGCGACGGCGGCGTCCGGCAGGTCGATCGCGAAATTCGCCACCTTCGAGACGATGAGCACCTCGATCTCCTTGTTTCGGAACGCCGCGTACAGCCGCTCCCGCTCCGCGGAAGCCGTCTCTCCCGTAATGAGCGGCGCCCCGAGCTCCTGGGACAGCCGCTTCAGCTGGTCCAAATATTGCCCGATGATGAGCGCGGGCGCGCCTCGGTGCCTCGCGAGCAGACGCTTCGCCGCCGCCAGCTTGTCCGGATTTTCGCCCGCGATGCGATGCTGCTCCCGCGAGCCGCTCTTTCGATACGCCTCCATCGTCTCCGGCGCCATCGGCACCCGAATTTCCGCGCATTCGACCCGGGCGATCCACCCCTGCCGCTCGAGCCGCTTCCACGGCACCTCGAGCCGCTTCGGGCCGACGAGCGAGAACACGTCCTCTTCGTGGCCGTCCTCCCGCACGAGCGTCGCCGTCAGGCCGAGCCGGCGCGTCGCCTGAATGTCCGCCGTCGCCCGGAACACCGGAGCCGGCAGCAAATGCACCTCGTCGTAAATGACGAGCCCCCAAGGCCGCTCCCGGAACAGCTTCATATGCGAAAATTCGTCGCTCTTCGTTTTCCGGTGCGTCAGCATTTGGTAGGTGGCGATCGTCACCTGCCGCACCTCTTTGCGGTCGGCGCCGTATTCGCCGATCTCGTCTTCGGTGAGCGTCGTCTTGTCGAGCAGCTCCGCGCGCCATTGCTTCACCGACGTCGAGTTCGTCGTCAGAATGAGCGTCGCCCGGCCGAGCCGCGCCATCGCGCCGATGCCGATGACCGTCTTGCCCGCGCCGCACGGCAGCACGAGCACGCCGCTGCCGCCGGACGCGGCGCCGCCGCGGTAGAACGCCTCGACCGCCTCTTCCTGGTAATCGCGCAGCGCGAACGGTTTGCCCGATTCCCGAAGCGTCGCCCGCAAGGCGATCGGCACCGGCTCCCCCTCTTGATATCCGGCCAAGTCGACGACCGGGTAGCCGAGCCGCATCAGCTCCTGCTTCACCGCGCCGCGCTCGATGAGCCGAACGGCGATCGCGTTTTTCTCGGCCGCCGGGCTCGGCTCCCAGAACGAACGCAGCGCGTCGTAGGCCGCGATTCGCTTCAGCACGTCGGCGTCCTCGCACCGCAGCACCAGCTGCTTGCCCGCGCGCTCGATGCGGACGAGCCCGTACCGGTTGACGTACGTCCGAATATCGCGCACGACGCCGGCCGGCACGCCGAATTTCGCATACGCCGACAGCGCTTCGACGATATCGTCCGCCGTCAGCCCGGCCGACGCCGCGTTCCACAGCGACAGCGGCGTAATGCGGTACGTATGTAGACCGTCCGGACTTTTGCGCAGGTCCGCGAACGCGGCGAGCTTCTCGCGGGCCGCTTCCGCCAGCGGGTGCCTCGACTCCAGCAGAACGGTGAAATCGTTTTGCACGATCAACGGTTTTTCCTTCACCCTCGTGAGGCCTCCTTCCGCGCGGGATGAACATCCCGAAAGTTGTCGTTACGAAAAAATCCGTTTTCCCGAAGGAAAACGGAGCAGCGGGTTCGGCCGTTAGTTCGTGCCGATCGTATGCTTATGCTTCTCGGAAATTTCGCTGAGCGCCGCGCCCGCTTCCTCCTCGAGCGTGGAGCGCACCGCGAGGTCGCCGATCGCGACGACGCCGACGAGCTCGTTGCCTTCGACGACCGGCAGGCGGCGGATTTGGTTCTTCGCCATAATTTTCGCCGCTTCGTCGACCGACGTCGTCGGGGGAACGGAGACGACCTCTTGATCGCTCATGACTTCCTTGACCGCGGTTGAGCCGGAATGCTTCTCCGCGTAGCCGCGAACGACGAGGTCGCGGTCCGTCACGACGCCGATCAGCTGCTTGCCTTGAACGACCGGGATAAAGCCGATATCGTGCTGCTTCATCTTCAACGCGATTTCGTAAATGTTATCCTGCAACGTCACCGTGACGATGTCGGTTTGCATAATGTCTTTCACGGTGCGCACATTTCCGTTTGCATTCATGTCGTCAATCCCTCCTCCTTCTTAGCGTTCCCGGAGAAGGGGAATCCATTCACCGTTTCGTCGCGAGATCGAACAGCAAATCGACGCTCGTTTCGAGCGCGCGCTCGTCGATGTCGAACAGCGGGTGATGGTGCGGCGCTTTGACTTCGTCGTTGCCGGCGCCTACGAACAGGAAGCATCCCGGCACTCGTTCCAAGTAATACGCAAAATCCTCGCCGGCCATCAGCGGCTGGCAAACGTTCACGTTCGCGTCGCCGAACCGCTCCCGCGAGAGCGACAGCACCCGCTCCGTCGGTTCGGCGTGGTTGACGACCGGCGGGTAGCCGAACTGGTAGTCTAGCTCGTATTCGGCGCCGAACATGCCGCACGTCGCCTGCAGCACCTGCTCGAGCCGCGCCCTCGCATGCGTGCGGCTCTCCGGCGTCATCGTCCGAACCGTGCCTTCCATTCGGCACTCCGAAGCGATGACGTTGAACGTCGTGCCGGCGTGGAACGAGCCGATCGAGATGACGTTCGGCAAAATCGGGTCCGTGTTTCGGCTCACGATCGACTGGACGTTGACGACGAAATGCGAGCCGATCGCCACCGCGTCGATCGCTTGGTGCGGCAGCCCGCCGTGCCCGCCTTTGCCGACGATGCGCAGCGTGAACTCGTCGGACGCCGCCATGAGCGGACCCGGCGCCGTGTGCACCGTGCATGCCGGGAACTGCGACCATAGGTGAATGCCGTAAATCTCGTCGACGCCCTCGAGCGCCCCGTCTTCGATCATCGCCTGCGCGCCGCCGGGCGGCATTTCCTCGGCCGGCTGGAACAAGAGCCGCACCGAGCCCGACCACGCCGCGCGTTCGTCGGCGAGCCTTTCCGCCGCGCCCAGCAGCGCCGCCGTATGCCCGTCATGCCCGCAGGCGTGCATGACGCCTGGCACCGTGGACGCGTATTCCGCACGCTTCTGGTCCTGGATCGGCAGAGCGTCCATGTCCGCGCGAAGCGCGATGCGCTTGCCGCTTCCCCCGCCGCCGTCCAAATCCGCCACGACGCCGTGGCCGCCGACGCCGGTCCTCACGCGCCAACCCATCGCTTCGAGATGCCTGGCCACGAACGCGGACGTCTCTTTCTCCGCGTACGACAGCTCGGGATAGCGGTGCAAATGCCGCCTCCATTCGATCACCCGCTCCAGCGTTTCCTTGCGCGTACCGTTCAACTCGACCGACTCCTTCCGCGTTTCCGATAACGTATCTATGTACATATAGTAACAGATTTGTAACTTTCCATCCCGCAAATAGGTTGCGTTCCATGGTTTATTCATAATATCATGAGGTTGTCACTTCCCGCGAGTGTAACGCGGATCTGGTCCACAGGAGGAATGCAAGTTGATCATCGAGGACAGCGGCCTGAAAGGCCTGCAGGCGGAATTGGCCGACTTGGACGAATCGTCCGAAAAGCTCGGATTCGTGCGTTGGCAATGGGAATATTACCGGGCGACGTACGACTTGAAAATCGAAGATAACCCGAACCGCGAGGAATATTTCCTTCGGATCAACGCGAGAGCCGTCGAAGGCAAACTGGAGAACCCGTCCGCCGTATTGGCCGTCGAGGACGTGTACATCGGCAAAGCGTCGTTCCCGCACGGGCTCGACTACGAGTCGCCGGTGCCGGACGCGGTCATGAAAATCGCGAAGCAAAAGCTTGCCGCGCTGAAGCAGCTGCTTGCGTAACGGTAGGCGTTCATGATGGAGCGGAGAGGGACGCCGGACTTCTTCTTGCTGTTCATGACCATTCTGCTCGTCGGCTTCGGCATCGTCATGGTGTTCAGCGCCAGCGGGCCCGAAGCCGCCTACCAGCATGGCGACGCGCTCTTTTACACGAAGAAACAAATCGCGGCGGCGGGACTCGGCCTCGTGCTGATGCTGACGCTGATGAATATCCCCTATCTCAAGTGGAAGAAAGGGTACCTCCCTTTCTTTTTCGTCGTATTGGGACTGCTTCTCTTCGTGCTCGGACAAGACGCCGGGAACAAGCCTAAGAGCTGGATCGATCTCGGCTTTTTCTCGCTGCAGCCCGCGGAATTCGCGAAGCTGTCGATCATTTTGTATTTGGCTTCGCTTATTACGCGCAAGGGAGAGAAATTCGAGAGATTTCGCAGCGGCCTCTTGCCCGTCGCGCTCGTCGTCGGCTTCGTCGGCGGCCTCATACTGATGCAGCCCGACTTCGGCACGACGGTCGTGTTCCTTTCGTGCAGCGCGATCGTCATCGTCGCGGGCGGCGCCAATTTGCGCCACCTGCTGCTCGGGGTCGTCGCGCTGGCGGTGGCCGGCGCGCTTTTCTTCGGCGGTCAGCTGATCGGCGGCGGGGACGACGAACCCGGCTACAAGGCCAAACGGTTTGAATGCTATCTGAATCCGTGGGACGATCCCCAGGGCTGGTGCTGGCAGCACGTGCAGGCGGACATGGCGTTCGGACACGGCGGGCTGACGGGCGCGGGCTTCGGTCAGAGCGTGCAGAAGCTATTTTACTTGCCGGAGGCGCAGAACGACTTCATCTTCGCAATCATCGGGGAGGAATTCGGCTTTCTCGGCGTATCGGCGTTCTTGCTGCTGTACGTCGCTTTCCTTTGGCGAGGCATCATCGTCTCGCTGCGCTGCTCCGATCCGTTCGGGACGTTGGTCGGCATCGGCATTATCGGTATGTTCGGCATCCAAGCGTTCATCAACATCGGCGGGGTGACCCGCACGATTCCGATGACCGGCATCACGCTGCCGTTCATATCGGCCGGCGGTTCGTCGCTGCTCGTCAGTCTGATGAGCATGGGCATCCTGCTCAGCGTATCAAGGGACAACGGAACGACCCCAACGAAGCCGGCGCGCGGCGCCCGCTCTTCGAAAACGTCGCCCGTCTCCCGAGTGCCGGAGCATGTGCCCGCCATTCGATCGTAAACAAAAAAAAGAAAGCTGCCGTTCGCTCGGCAGCTTTCTTGTCATCTTGGGCCCAAGATGTTGGTTCGTTACCTGACCCGCGGGTTCGCCGCCGGCTCCTCCGGCTCTTCGTCGGGAAGTTGCACGCCCTCCACCTTCACATTCACCTCGACGACCGTAAGGCCGGTCATCGTCTGCACAGCCTCTCTTACGCGTTCCTGCAGCTGCCAGCAAACATCGTGAATGGCGACGCCGTAATGGACGATGACGCGTAAATCGATGGCCGCCTCGCGTTCGCCGACCTCGACCGATACGCCCTTCTGCGCGTTCTTCCCGGATAGGCGCTTCGCCCATCCTTCCGAGATGCCTCCCGACATCGCCGCGATCCCAGGCGTCTCGAGCGCAGCCAAGCCCGCAACCGTAGCGACCACATCGTCCGAAATGCGAATGATGCCGCTGCTCTCCGTCACTGCAACTCACCTCTTCCCGTTAGCTGTAGTTCCATTGTAAAGGGTTTCCCCGAAGCCTGCAACTGCGCTTCGAACAAAAACAAAGCGGCCCCGTCCCGGGACCGCGTCACGCGTTCAAGTTCTGATTGACGGCGAGCGCCTCGTACAGCTGCGCCAAATTCCGCTCCAGCTTGACGAGCAGCTGCTTGCCTTCGGCTTCCTGCAGCAACCCGGCCCGTACGGCGAAATCGATCTCCCGGGACAGCCCGTACATCTGCGTGTCCAGCACTTCCTCGTACAGCGGGCACTTGCGCGTCGCGAGGTTTTCCATCTGCACTTGGATCAAGTTTTCTATCTTGTTCGCATCCTCCTGCAGCAGCTGCAAAGCCTTCTGCGACAGTTGGGACATCCATTCCGAAGACGTCATGCCGCGTTCCCCCCACCCGATAAAACGATGATAGCTTTATATTAGTCGAAAACGCCCGTACATACAAGTTGGGAAGGGCTAGAAGGTTCATAGACGCCGAACGGCCGCCATGCGGGTCGCCCGCTGACGGCCGTTCGGGTATAGAGGTTCGACTATCGATCCGGCGTATCGTTACGCTTGCTTCACGCTCAAGCCATGCTTCGCGAACACTTCGGCCATCGCCTTCTTCGCTTCTTCTTCGTCCGGACCATGCACGTGAAGCTCGTAGTCGCTATCGGAAACCAGCGTCGTAAACAATCCGAGAATGCTCTTTACATCGATGTACTTATTATCGAATTGCAGGACGATGGAAGATTTGAATTTCCCCGCCGTTTGTGCGATATCCACAATTGCAGCATTCTTATTGGTCGTCATCGCAGTCGCCTCCATAACATTTTGTGACAGCTTTCCTTTATCATACTGCCGCGGTGGTCTGGAATCAAGAAGATTTATTTGAGGTTTTCCGGATTGAGCCCCTCTAACTCCGGAACGACGAAACGGCCGTCTTTCCGGATCAAGCGATCGTCGAACCAAATTTCGCCTCCGCCGTACTCCGGACGCTGAATGAGCACGAGGTCCCAATGGATGGAAGACCGGTTGCCGTTGTCCGCTTCCTCGTACGCTTGGCCCGGCGTAAAGTGCAAGCTGCCGTCGATTTTTTCGTCGAACAGCGTATCCTTCATCGGATGCTGGATGTACGGATTGAAGCCGATGCTGAATTCGCCGATATAGCGAGCGCCTTCGTCGTTGTCGAGAATTTCGTTCAGCTTCTTCGTGTCGTTGCTCGTCGCTTCGACGATTTTGCCGTTTTCGAACCGGAAGAAAATGTTCTCGAACGTAATGCCGGAATATACGCTCGGCGTGTTGTACCGGATCGTGCCGTTCACCGAGTCGCGAACCGGCGCGGTGTACAGCTCGCCGTCCGGCAAGTTTTTGTCGCCGACGCATTTGACGTTCGGAATGCCTTTGATCGAGAACGTCAGGTCGGTGTCAGGGGACACGATGCGCACTTTGTCCGTTTTGCTCATCAGCTGGGACAGCGGCTCCATCGCTTCCGCCATTTTGGCGTAGTCGAGCGTGCAGACGTCGAAATAAAAATCTTCGAACGCGTCGGTGTTCATGCCGGCGAGCTGCGCCATCGACGGGCTCGGGTACCGCATGACGACCCACCGCGTATGCCGCACCCGCTGGTCGAGATGCACGGGTTTGTAATACGTCTTTTCATATAATCCGAGCTGCCCGTCCGGCAAGCCCGACAGCTCGCTCGCGTTTTCTCCGGAGCGGACGGCGATGTAGACGTCCATGTCTTTCATGCGCTGCAAATCGAGCGACGCCCAATGCTCGAGATTCTCTTTCGTCATCGATTTGAGCAGCGTGCGCTGCACGGCGCGGTCCGTCAGCTGGACGTACGGATGTCCGCCCGCCTCGTGCACCTCGTCGATGATGCTTTTGAGCAATTCGCGCTCCGGGCCGATCATTTCGATAAGAACCCGCTCGCCCTTTTGCACCTTCGTCGAGTATTGGACGATCGTTTTCGCCAATTTTATGATCCTGGGATCTTTCAAGAGACGTTCCTCCTTCGGCCTCGGGCAGCCGTATGTATGAGCGTAGATACGCTCCTTATTGTAGCATAGCCGTTTTCGGCGGAACAACTAAGGGAGCCCCCGTCGAAGAGCTCCCCTTATCCGACCCAATATTGGTTTTTCCCGTTATGCTTGGCTGCATACAACGCCATGTCCGCTTTATAAAAAAGCGTCTCGACGCTCACCTTATCGTCGTTCTGGCTCCACTCCGCGATGCCGCACGATACGGTGACCTGCGGATCCGTTTCGCGCTCGACGCGGCTGCGGATGCGCTCGGCGACTCGCTTCGTCTGCTCGAGCGTCAGCTGCGGCAAATAGATCGCCAGCTCTTCCCCGCCCCATCGGGCCGCGATGTCGCTGTCGCGGATGCAGGAGCGGACGATGCCGCTCACTTGCCTCAAAATTTGGTCGCCGATCTGATGGCCGTACGTATCGTTGACCAGCTTGAAATTGTCGATGTCGACGACGATCAGCGATCCCCGCAAGTCTCTCGTCTGCAACGCGTGCACTTGTTCGTCCAAGTAGCGCCGCGCGTACAGCCCGGTCAAATTGTCCGTGATGACCATCCGGTTCAGCTCCGCGTGCAGCTGCGCTTTCATGATCGCGAGGCCGATGTGGCCGGCCAGCACGCCGAGCAACTTATAATTGTCGTATGTGAAGTAGTTCGGCTGCGCATGGGTCACGAGCACGGCGCCGACGACCTCGTCGTTGACGAGAATCGGCGAGGCGATCAGCGACCTCGATCCGGTCGCTTCCATCAAGCGCGACTCGATCCGCGCGCTCTTCTCGTAATCCGAAACGATGACGGGTTCCTTCGTCCGCTGCAACAGCCCGGCGAAGCCGTAATCGATGGGGAACGTCTCGCGCACCATGGAATCCAAATTCGTCGCTTGGACGACGAACGTGCGCTCCTTGCGATCCAGCTCCAAAATGCAGGCGAAATCGGCTTGGAACACGTCGATCAGCTCTTTGCAGGCATATTGGAACACTTCCGATTCCTGCAGGCTTTGGTTCAGCCGTTTCGTAATTTCGTTGATCAACCGAAGCTCCGTCACGAGCAGGTTCGACTGCTCATACAGCTTGGCGTTCTCGAACGCCGCGCCCGCCGTTTCGCCGAAGCCGCTCAAAAACTCGACGTTCTCTCTCGTCAGCGGCCGGCTTTCGGCAATTACCTCGATCACGCCGTAGACGCCTTGGTTTCCGATCAACGGCACGGCCGCCGAATAAGCCGAATCATCGCCGGCTCCCGCTGCCTCGGCCGATCCGCCGAGCACGAGCCTGCCTTCCATGAACGCTTGCGTGCTGATATCGTTGCCGTCGTTGCGAAAGACGAGGGGCAAAATCGGAGCGTCCGAGAAGGTCGTGTCCTGCGACATATAGACTTGGGAGACCGCGAACGGCAAATGCTCGCCGAGCAAGGAAACGATCTGTTTCAAGACGCCGTCTGTCGACTGCTGCAAAAACAATGCGCGGCTTACATAGTACAACGAACGATAAAAGCTTTCCGCGCCGTTCATTGCTTTCCCTCCATCCGCGACAGGACCGCTCCGTCCGTTTTTCGTACTCACAACATTGTACTATATTTTTTGGCGGACATGCACAACTATCGCCGAAAATTCGAACTTTCCCGATGCTGGAATTTGTCTTGACATCACACTGCTTTTTCAAGTAAAATGTGTAGTCGAGTACGTTAGTTGAGCTCTTCGTGTTACCCTCCTGTACCGCCTTGCCGGGCCAGCGGCTGAACTCGCCCGATAAGCGCATGCGTCGCATGCCTGCGGACAGGCGCAAGAAGTATCGACTTTCGGAATCCTATACAGAAACTACGGAACATACATTATTTCCATTTGACAAAGGAGCAACATGAACTATGGCACGTTATACAGGTCCGAAATTTAAATTGAGCCGCCGCCTCGGCATCTCCCTCAGCGGCACTGGCAAAGAATTGAAGCGCCCGTTCCCTCCGGGACAACACGGTCCGGGACAGCGCCGCAAAGTGAGCGGCTACGGCCTCCAATTGATGGAGAAGCAAAAGCTTCGCCACATGTACGGCTTGAACGAGAAGCAATTCGCGAACTTGTTCGATAAAGCTTCGAAGATGCAAGGCATCACGGGCGAGAACTTCATGATTCTGCTCGAGAGCCGCCTGGACAACCTCGTTTACCGTCTTGGCTTCGCGAACTCCCGCGCCGGCGCACGCCAGCTCGTATCGCACGGCCACGTAACGGTTAACGGCAAGAAGGTTGACATCGCATCCTACCTCGTGCAGCCGGGCGACGTGATCGGCCTGCGCGAAAGAAGCCGCGGTCTTTCCTCCGTGAAAGAAGCGATCGCGAACCGCAACTTCCTGCCGAACTACCTCGAGTTCAACGAAGCTGCGGTCGAAGGCAAGTACGCTCGCCTGCCGGAGCGCTCCGAGCTCCCGCAAGAGATCGACGAGAAGCAAATCGTCGAGTTCTACAGCCGCTAATCATTGCAAACCGGTTTCGCCTTCGGGCGGAGCCGGTTTTTTGCGTTGATGCGGCTGCCGGCGGCGGCTCGGGTCGGGCGCCCGCGCACCCGTTATGGGAAGCGTGTATGCATAAGAAGATAATACCCTTCCCTTCTTTTGCATACTCCCTTCCCATCTTGCCTGCCGCGGCGGCTCTCCCGAACGCCCGCGCACCCGTTATGGGAAGCTTGTATGCATAAGAAGATAATACCCTTCCCTTCTTTTGCGTACTCCCTTCCCATCTTGCCTGCCGCGGCGGCTCTCCCGAACGCCCGCGCACCCGTTATGGGAAGCGTGTATGCATAAGAAGATACTACCCTTCCCTTCTTTTGCGTACTCCCTTCCCATCATTCGCGCGACGACGACGGCATAAGCACGCGTGGTGGTGGGGCGGCACCTTCGTCCGCTCGCACCGACGCTTCCGCCGACCGAGGAGCGCAGGACATCGCGGCGCCCCCCACCTGCACCGCCAAGCACGCAAAAGAGCGGCCCGCCATCCGGCGAACCGCTCCACTCCCTCGCCAACGCACCGACGCCTCCGCCGACCGAGGAGCGCAGGCCATCGCCGCGTCCCCGCACCTGCACCGCCAAGCGCGCAAAAGAGCGGCCCGCCATCCGGCGAACCGCTCTTTACCTACCTATCCCGCTCAACGCTCCACGCGGAGCCGCAAAAACTTCCTCTTGCCGACCTGAATGATGTCGCCGTCGCTCACGACGAGCTCCGCGTTCGGGTCGGTCAGCTTCTCCTCGTTCAGCTTCACGCCGCCGCCTTGCACCGTCCGCCGCGCTTCCGAGCTGGACGGCTGCAGGCCGCTGACGACGAGCAGCTTCACGAGGCGGATCGCGCCGTTATCGAGCTCCGAAGCGGGCAGCGCGAACTCCTCGATCTCGTCCGGCAGCGCGCGCTGCTGGAACACCGTGACGAAGTGGCCTTCCGCCTCCTTCGCCGCCTCCTCGCCGTGATACATGCGCACGATCGTCGACGCGAGCCGCATCTTCGCGTCCCGCGGATGAACCGCACCGTCCGCGAGGCCCTGCTTCAGCGCTTCGATCTCCTCCGTCGGCACGTCGGTCACAAGCTCGTAGTATTTGATCATCAATTCGTCCGGGATGCTCATCGCCTTGCCGTACATCTCTTTCGGCGCCTCGCTGATCCCGATGTAATTGCCGAGGCTTTTGCTCATTTTCTGCACGCCGTCGAGCCCTTCGAGCAGCGGCATCATGATCGCCACCTGCGGCTCCTTGCCGTATTCCTTCTGCAGCGTGCGTCCCATCAGCAGGTTGAACTTCTGGTCCGTGCCGCCGAGCTCGATATCCGAATCGAGCGCGACCGAGTCGTAGCCCTGCATCAGCGGATAGAAAAACTCGTGGATCGAAATGGGCAGGCCGTTCGCGTACCGCTTCGTAAAGTCTTCCCGCTCCAGCATGCGCGCGACCGTATATTTCGCGGAGAGCTGTACGACGTCCGCGAACGTCATCGGCGCTAGCCATTCAGAGTTGTACACGACGTCGGTTTTGGCCGGGTCCAAAATTTTGCCCAGCTGCTCCTGGTACGTCGCCGCATTGCGTTTCACGTCTTCGTCCGTCAGCTGCTTACGCGTCTCGGATTTGCCCGTCGGGTCGCCGATCCGTCCGGTAAAGTCGCCGATCAACAGCTGCACGCGGTGCCCCAAGTCTTGGAATTGCCGCAGCTTTTGCATAACGACCGTATGACCGATATGGATATCCGGCGCCGTCGGATCGAGGCCGAGCTTCACCTTCAGCGGCTGACCGGTCCGAATCGAGCGGGCCAGCTTGGCGCGCAGCTCCTCTTCGGGCACGATTTCGGCGGTGCCGCGTTGAATGAGCCGCAGCTGGCGTTCCAGCTCGGCTTGCTGTTCGGCGGTTAATTCGATTGGCTTGTCCATGTGTGTCGATCACTCCTCATCAATCTCCAATATATAGCACAACCGCCGGTACGAGTCAACCGCGGGACTAGCGAACGATGTGCGAACGCCGCCCGCTATGTTATAATGTGGATGGAATTTAGGGAGGTACTGTCATGTCCGAAATGAATCAGAAGTTCCCCGACGAGCGCGAAGACGCGAAGCCCGCCAAGCGGACGAAGCGGATGCCGCTGTGGGCGAGGGCGACGCTGGGCGTCCTGAAATGGACCGTGCTCCTCGGCATCGTCGGCGGGGTAACCGCCGGAGCGGCCGTCACCGGCTACGTCTCGGCGCTCGTGCGGGACGACGAGGTGCGCAGCCGCGAAACGATCGTGGCGGCCATGCAGCAAAACACGGAAACCGGATTCGTGTATTTCCGGGACGGAACGGTCATCGGACAGCTGCGGACGGAAGAAGACCGCAGGCTGATCGAATACGAGGATATCCCTCGAATCGTGGAAGACGCCGTCCTGGCAACGGAAGACGAGGAATTTTACAATCACATCGGCGTCGATTTCACCAGCCTCATGCGCGCGGTGAAAGAGAAAGTCATGAACGAAAAGGTTCAAACGGGCGGCAGCACGATCACGCAGCAGGTCGCAAGGCGCGTGTTTCTGAACTTGGACCGAACCGACAGCCGCAAATTCAAGGAAATTTTTCTCGCGCTGCGGCTCGAACGGTTCATGACAAAAGAAGATATCCTTGCCGCGTACTTAAACAAAATTCCGTTCGGCAACGGCTCGTCCGGATACAATCTGTACGGCATTAAAGCGGCGGCCACCGGCATCTTCGACAAAGATTTGGACGAGCTGAACATCGCGCAAGCGGCTTACTTGGCCGGATTGCCGCAGCAGCCGTCGACGTTCTCCGCCTTCACGAGCAAGGGCGAGTTCGACGAAGAAGGCTTCTTGAAAGCGAAGGAACGCCAGGAACTCGTACTTTATCATATGAAGCGGACCGGCAAAATTACGGATGCTCAATACCAAGAAGCGCTCGCCTTCGACCTGAAAGCGAGCCTCGCGAAGCCGAAGCCGAAGGCGTACGCGACGTATCCGTACTTAATGCTGGAGGCGGAGCGCCAGGCCGCGGAAGTGTTGCTGAAGCTGAACAACCCGGAGCTGACCGACGCCGACCTTCGCAAGCCGGAAGCGAGGGAGTCGCTCGAGGAGGCGCGTCAGACGCTGCTTCGCGGCGGCTACAAGATTTACACGACGATCGACAAAAACGTGTACGAGGCGATGCACCGCGTCTCGGACAATCCGGATACGTTCTCGAAAGACCACGAGAAGAAAGGCGTCGAACAGGTCGGCGGCGTGTTGATCGACAACACCACGGGCGCCATTCTCGGCATGATCGAAGGCCGCGACTTCTATCTCGAGCAGATGAACCACGCAACGCAGATGCTGCGCCAGCCGGGCTCCGCGATGAAGCCGATCGCCGCGTATTTGCCGGCGCTCGAATCCGGCGCCATCCAGCCTGGCGACGTCATCGACGACGTGCCGCTGATTCTGCCGGACGGCACGAAAGGCGTACATATCCCGCGCAATCACGACGGGCGATACCACGGCTTGCTTACCGCGCGGGAAGCGCTCAACCAATCGTGGAACATTCCGGCGCTGAAGCTGTTCCTGCAAGACGTAGGCATCGAACAGGCGTGGGAGTTCTCGAAAAAGCTCGGCATCTCCTCCCTGACGGAGAGCGATTACCACGCGCAAACCGGCGTCATCGGCGGGCTCCAGTACGGCGTATCGGTCGAAGAGCTGACGAACGCGTACTCGACGATCGCCAACCAAGGCCTGTATCGCGAATCGTACATGATCGAAAAAATTACCGATTCGAACGACCGCATCATCTTCGAGCATAAACCGGAACCGGAGCGCGTCTTCTCCGAGCAGACCGCGTATCTGATGACCGACATGCTGCGAACCGTCATTACGAACGGCACGGCGAGAACGGTGAAAAACCGCTTCGAGCACGAGGACAAGGTGCCGATCGTCGGCAAAACGGGCACGACGTCCGACAATTTCGACCTTTGGTTCGTCGGCTACACGCCGGACGTGACGCTCGGCGTCTGGATCGGCTACGATCAGCCCGCCGAGCTGACGGATGCGAACCGGGCGAAATACGTGTGGTCCGACGTGATGAACGAGCTCGTCGCATCGAAGCCCGACCTGTTCGTGACCGAGGAATTCCCGAAGCCCGAAGGCATCGTGTCCAAAACCGTCTCCCGCGTGTCGGGACTGCTGCCGAACGAACTGGTGCTTCAGGAAAAGCTGACCGTCACCGACATCTTCAACCGGGAGTTCATTCCGACGCAGCAGGACGACGTATTCGGCCTCGCCGACGTCGTGCTGGTCGACGGCAAGGCGTATGCGCCGCAGCCGGGCACGCCGGCGGATATGATCCGCAAATCGCGCGTCGTCCGCCGCGAAGTGCCGATCGCCGACCTGATGAAGCAAATCGAAGAAGCGCTCGCGAAGCTTCCGGAGAAAAGCCGCCGGCCGCTCTCCTCCTACCGGCCGACGGACGGCTACGCCGATGCGCCGAGCGAGGTCGACCCGCGCGTCGAGAACGGGCAGCCGCCCGCCCCGCCGCCCTGGATCAAGCTGGAGAAGACGAGCGACGGCGTGCGGGTGCAGTTCGGCGCCAGCTACAACCAAGACGTCGCCGGCTATCGCGTCTACCGCTCCGTCGACGGCGGCCCGTTCGAGCAGCTCCCGAGCAAAACGGTGCTGAACGGCGACGAGCTCGCCTTCACGGACGCGGCGAACCCGGATCGGCTTTATGCCTACTACGTCGTCTCCGTCGATATCGCCGGGCACGTCTCCTCGCCAAGCCAAACGGTGTACAACGGGGAACCGTTCCCGCTCCTGCCGCTGCAAACGGACGGTACGGACGGCGGAGACAACGGGGACGGCGAAGACGGCCCGATCGGGGACGCCGGCGCGCCTTCCGCGCCCGCGCGGCCGGAAGCGTCCGCGCGCGACCTCGGCGTTCGACTGTCCTGGACGCCGAACGCGCCGGAAGAGAGCGTCGCCGAATATCGGGTCGCATATGCGCCGGAGCAAGCGGGACCGTACAGAACGATCGGCAAGACGAACGCGCCGGAATTCGAATATTTGACGTTGACGCCCGCAGGATGGTACCGCGTCATCGCCGTGAACGCGGCCGGCGAATCGTCTCCTTCCGAAGCGGTTCACTTTAATCCATAACCCCTTAGACGAACAAAGAGGCTGTCGAGCGAATCATCGCTTCGACAGCCTCTTTCGTTGCGCTTGTTTTGGTTACGCCTCGAGCATCCGCTCGACGATCGCCGCGGACCGCTCCGCGGCCAGCTTCGTGAACTCGGGGAAATTCACGTGCGCCGAGCCGTCCGCCTTATCCGACATCGATCGCAAAATGACGAACGGCGTGCCGTTCAACCGGCACACTTGGGCGACGGCCGCTCCCTCCATCTCGACGCAGACGCCCTCATGCTCGCGATGCAGCGCGGCGACCGTCTCCCGATTGGCGACGAACTGATCGCCCGACAACACGCGCCCGGAGCGCGTCAGCCCCGGGAATAAGCTCTCCCCGGCTTCGAGCGCCGCACGGATCAAATCTTCGGACGCCGGGAACACCGATTCGTCGGAAAACGGAATTTGCCCTTTCGCGAAGCCGAGCGGCGTCACGTCCATATCATGCTGCAGGCAGTCGGTCGACACGACGATGTCGCCGATGTTCAGCTCCGGATGCAGCGCGCCGGCAACCCCCGTAAACACGATCGCTTCGACGCCGAACGTATCGATCAAAATTTGCGTGCATACGGCCGCGTTCACCTTGCCGACGCCGCATTTGCAGACGATCACCCGTTTGCCGTTCCATTCGCCTTCGCGGAACCGAATGCCCGCTTTCACGGTTTCCTTCTCGCCTTCCATGCGCCCAAGAAACCGCTCCACCTCTTCGTCCATCGCTCCGATGAGCCCGATCGTTCGATATTGCAATTGTGCCACGTTCCTCTATATCCCCCTAGGCAAAAAAATAGGGCTCATTAAGCATGAGCCACAGATTTACGCATAATGGTTTCGTGCGGAAGCACGACGACCGGATTCGATACCGGCTCTTTCTTCATCAGCTTCGTCAGCAGACGCATCGAAACCGCGCCGATGTCATACATCGGCTGCGCGACCGTCGTCAGCTGCGGACGCACCATCGACGCCATGCGCGCATTGTCGACCGAGATGACCGCGATGTCTTCCGGCACTCGGAGGCCGGCGTCTTGAATCGCGTGAATCGCGCCGATCGCCATTTCGTCCGTCGCGGCGAACATCGCCGTCGGGCGGTCTTCGAGCTGCAGGAAATACTGCATCGTCTCGAGACCGGACTCGTACCGGTAGTTGCCTACGCGAACATGCGACTCGCGGAACGGAATGCCGGCTTCCTCGAGCGCGCGCTTATAGCCCTGGTAACGAGCGAACCCGTTGGACGGATCCTGCAGGTTGCCGCTGATCATGCCGATGCTGCGGTGACCGTTGTCGATCAAGAGCTTCACCGCGTCGTACGCCGCCGCTTCATGGTCGATGTCGACCGACGGCATAATTCGGTTCGCGTCGGTCGTCGCGCAAAGCACGATCGGCACCGACGTGCGGAACGCCTCGATGTGCTCGTCCGTTACGACGCCGCCCATGAAGAGGAGTCCGTCCACCTGCTTCTCCAGCAGCGTGTTGATTACGCGGATCTCTTTCTCCTTCTTCTTGTCGGAGTTGCACAAGATCATATTGTAATGGTACATATTCGCGATATCTTCGATCCCCCGGACGACTTCCGAATACATCGTGTTAGAGATGTCCGGGATGACGACGCCGACGGTCGTCGTCTTCTTGCTTGCCAATCCGCGGGCGACCGCATTCGGGCGGTATCCCAACCGTTCGATCGCTTCGAACACTTTCTTCCGGGTTTGCGGCTTGACGTTGGGGTTATTGTTCACCACCCGCGAAACTGTCGCCATCGATACTCCGGCTTCCCGAGCCACGTCGTAAATTGTCACTGTCACGAGCATTCTCTCCAATAATGATTATTTGTAGAAATGAACAACGGCAAGTAGACCAACGCCGGCTAACGGACTCCGGAACTACACCTGTTTCAAAACTGTTTCGTGTTTTATAATTATTTATGATACGACAAAAAAATACTTTTCGCAATGATTGCCATTTTCACGCATGTCGAACGACGCATACGCCGGAAACGATGCGCCCCGCAAGGGGCGTTCGCCGCCGGCTATATTTATGTAGCGATGCTGCCCTTCGCGATCTGGGACAGCCGCTCCCGAATTTCGTTCGACCATGGTTCGTCGCCAAGAGACTGCGCAAGCAGCAGCAAATCGAGCAGCTCGTTCACCCGATCTTTGACGATCTGTTCCACCGGCGTATGCGCCCGTTCCTTCTTCGTCGCCTCGAACAGCAAAAACGCAAGCTCGTTCGTTTCCTGGAAAGGGATATGCTGACTTTCCGGATTGCGGCCGAGCTGCCGAATGAGCTCGCTCAGCTCCTGTTTGACGTCCTGCAGCACTTCGCTGCGGTCGCAGCGGACGCAGGAATAAATCGGAACGTTATCAATTTTGACTTTGTTCGAGAAGATCACCGTACGAAGACGAATCGACATCGTATGCCCGCAAGAACAACGCTTTTCCAAACCGAGCCCTCCTAAGAGCCGTTACACGCGGCCCGCTCTTCGTGCCTCTCTATGTATTCGAGGCCCCTCGCGCATCTCCTGCCGTAAGGCTCATAGAAGTTCTTGGAATCGGAAGCGGTTTACCGCGCGGCCAGCGCGTCGCAGAACGCTTTCGCGTACGGCGGGAGATCCGGCGGACGGCGGCTCGAGACGAGGTGTCCGTCCACGACGACCGGCTCGTCGAGCCAAATCGCGCCGGCGTTTTCCATATCGTCGCGGATGCCGGGCGTCGATGTGACGCGCTTGCCTTGCAAAATTTTCGCGGAAATCAGCACCCAGCCCGCATGGCATATTTGGCCGATCGGCTTTCCTAGCTCGTCCATGCGGCGGACCATCGCCAGCACCTCGGGATAGCGGCGCAGTTTATCGGGCGCCCAGCCGCCGGGCACGAGCAGTCCGTCGTATGCGTCGATGTCGACCTCTTCGAACGAGAGATCGGCGGTCGCCGGCACGCCGTATTTGCCCGTATATTGAAACCCTTTTTTCGCTCCGGCGAGCACCACTTCGGCACCCTCCTCGCGAGCGCGGTACACCGGATACCAAAGCTCCAAATCCTCGAATTCTTCGTCGACGAGACTCAGCACCTTTTTCCCGTTCAAACGCATGCCGTTCACCGTTCCTTTCTCTTTCAAATCGTAAAATTGTATTATGTTACATCACGCCGCTCTCCATGCCGAATCGCTCGAGCGTCTCCCGAATTTCTTGGCTCGTGCGCAGCTTCGCGACGGATGACCACAACGATTTCGATCGTTCGCTTGACGCCTTCAGCAGTTCGCTCTTGAGCGGCAGCATGAGACCGCCCGCCATGCTGAGCTCCCGTACGCCGAGCGCGAGCCAAATCGGCAGCGCCAGCGGATCGCCGGCAAGCTCCCCGCAGACGCTCACGCCGATGCCCGCCTCCTGCGCGGCGGACGCCGTCATGCGCAGAAGGCGCAACACCGCCGGATGATACGGTTCGTACAAATGTGCGACATGCTCGTTCATTCGGTCGGCGGCCAGCACATACTGCGTCAAATCGTTCGTGCCGATGCTGAAAAAGTCGACCTCCGGCGCCAGCACGTCCGCCGCGATCGCCGCCGCCGGCACCTCGACCATAATGCCGACGGGCATATGCTCGTCGAACGGCAGCCGTTCCGCCCGCAGCTCCGCCTTCGCTTCCTCGAGCAGCCGCTTCGCTTCCCGCAGCTGTTCGACGGACTGAATCATCGGGAACATGACGCGCACCTTGCCGCAAGCGCCCGAACGAAGAATCGCCCGCAGCTGCGTCTTGAACGGCCCCGGCTGCACGAGCGACAGCCGAATCGAACGAAAGCCCAGCACCGGGTTTTCTTCCTCCGGCACTTCCATATAATCAAGATGCTTGTCCCCGCCGACGTCGAGCGTTCGGATCGTCAGCGGCCTGCCCTGCAGCAGCGACGCAGCTTTGCAGTAAATTTCGTACTGCTCCTGCTCGCTCGGGTACGTATCCCGGTCCATGTAAATGAACTCGGTCCGAAACAATCCGACGCCTTCCGCTCCGCCGTCCAGCGCCGCCTCCAGCTCTCGAAGCGACGTAATGTTCGCGTACAGCGACATGCGGATGCCGTCCGCCGTCACCGTCGGCAGCGACGCGATCGATTGAAGCCGTTCGAGCACGCGGACCTCCGACTCCCGCAGCTCCGTATACCGCTGGACTTGCGCGCTCGTCGGGTTGACGATCACCGTCCCCGACTTCCCGTCGATGATGAGCGTATCGCCCGTTTGGATCGGTTCCGCCGTTTTCCCCTCGAGTCCGAGCACGAGCGGAATGTTCATCGCCCGCGCCATGATCGCCGTATGGGACGTGCTGCCGCCTGCGAACGTGACGATGCCGAGCACATGGTTCGGATTCAAATGCACGAGCTGCGACGGGGATACTTCGCGCGCGACGAGAATGAACGGCTTGTTATCCGACGGCAGCTTCACGTCCGGCGTTCCGATCAAATGCTTCAGCAGCCGGTTGCCGACGTCGCGGATGTCGAGCGCCCGCTCCTTCATATATTGGTCGTCGAGCAAATCGAACATGTTAACGAATTTATCGATGACTTCCTTGACCGCGACCTCGGCGGCTTTGTACTGGCGCTGGATGATGCCCTGAATTTCGTTCATAAACACGGGATCGTCCAAAATGGCCAAATGCGCGTCGAAAATGTTCGACTCCTGCTCGCCGATGTAGCCAGAAATTTCTTTCTTGATCGTCGTGATTTCCTGCTTGGAGTGACGGATGCCTTCGTACAGGCGCTCGAATTCCGCCGCCAGATCGGTCACGTCCTTCTTGTTTTCGGGAACGTCCCACTCCCAATGGGGCAGGACGAACGCCTTCCCGATCGCGATGCCGGACGAGGCCCCGGTGCCTTGAACGCTACGAGTGGTTGCCATCCGACGGATCCTCCTTTATGGTGACTGACATGACCGAAGCTTGGCCCTTGCGAACGGCCTTGAACGGCGCGTAGCTGATCGCTTTGACGCGCGCCGCATTCGTGACGACCATAGGCGTCGCCGGCGATTTCGCGTGTTTGCGAAGCTTGGCCAAATCGAACGTGACGAGCAGCTGTCCGGGCTGGACGGCGTCGCCCTCCCGCACATGCGGCTCGAAGGGCTTACCGGCGATGCCGGACGAATCGATGCCGATGTGCAGCAGCACCTCGAGCCCTTCCGCCGTCGTAATGCCGAGCGCGTGCCCCGTCGGGAACAGATGCGTGATCTTCCCGGCGACGGGCGAGACGAGCTCGCCGCGCTCCGGCACGAAGGCGACGCCGTCGCCGACGATTTTGCCGGCAAACACCGGATCCGGCACATCCTCGAGCGGAATCATGCGGCCGGCGACCGGCGAGCGGAACAGAACGACGCGCGGGTCCTTGCGTATCGTCTTCATAATCTCTTCGCGAATCAGCTCGGAGAACGTGCCGAACACGACCTGGACGTTGCCTCCGCCCAGCGTCATGACGCCGGCGGCGCCCAAATGCTTCAGCGCGCCGATGTCCATCTCCCGGTCGTTCGCGAGCGTCAGCCGAAGGCGCGTGATGCACGCTTCGATGCGCACGATGTTTTCCTTGCCGCCGAGCGCCTGCAGAATGAGCGGAGCCCGGTACGGGATATCCCCGGCCCAATCGTCGAGCGCGGACCCTTCCTCGCGGCCCGGCGTCGGAATTTGGAACCTCCGAATCGCCCAGCGGAACAGGCCGTAATACAGCGCGAAATAGACGAGTCCGATCGGGATGAGCATCCATCCGTTTCGGGACAGGTGATAGTTGATGATAAAGTCGATCGCCCCCGCGGAAAACGCGAAGCCGTGATGAATGCCGAGCAGCGACGTCAGCCACATGGAGAGGCCGGACAAAATCGCGTGCACGACGAACAAATACGGCGCGACGAACAAAAAGGCGAACTCGATCGGCTCCGTCACGCCGGTGAGGAACGAGGAAAGCGCCGCGACGGCGAACGTCGCCCGCACCTTCGGCTTCAGATCCTCCCTCGCCTCGTGCACGATCGCTAGAGCGATCGCGGGCAGCGCGAACATCATCGTCGGATACAGCCCCGCCATGTACAACCCCGCCGTCGGATCGCCCGCGAAAAAGCGCGGCAAATCGCCGTTGACGATGCTGCCGTCATAACGCTCGTAGGCGCCCGTTTGGAACCAGACGACGTTGTTGAGCAAGTAGTGCAGTCCGGACGGCACGAGCAGCCGGTGGAGCATGCCGTACAAAAACGCGCCGAACCCGCCGAGGCCGAGCAGCAGGCCACTCAGCCCCTGCAGTCCCGATTGGACGTACGGGCCGATTTGCACGATCAGAATCGAGAAAGCGACGGACGCGAAACACATGATCAGCAGCACGAAGCGCGGCCCGCCGAAAAATTGTATATATTCCGGAAAGCGAATCTCTTTGAATCGATGAAATAGAAAAGCGGATAAAATGCCGATGACGATGCCGCTCGTCACGCCGAGCTCGAATCCTTGCGGAATGAAAAATTGCGTCACGCGGTCGTAGACGAAATAGCCGACCAAAGCCGACATCCCGGCGATGCCGGCGCTGTCCGCGAGGCCCAGCGCGACCCCTACGGCGAAGATATAAGGCAAATATGTAAACACGGTCATACCCGCGTAGGTCAGCATCGCTCCGATGCGTTCTCCGCCGATCGCCTCCCAAGGGAACGCGCCGAGGCGAAGAAGTATCGCGGCGGCGGGCAGCGCGATCATCGGCATCATCAGCGATCTGCCGAATTGCTGCAAATAGCCCATCCAATTCACGCCCGGTCCCCCTCTCGTCTATTGGTAATGGTAATGAAGCGCCGCGAGTTTGTCAAAGAAAAAACGGCGGACGATTACCTCGTCCGCCGTTCGTCCAACTATTTTAGAAGTTGCGGAACTGACCTTGCGTGAACTGGCTCGTCGGCGTGTTCACGTTGTACTGTCCACGAACGCTGTTCAGCGTGTTGATGCCTTGCGATTGGCCCATCGCGTACGTGCTCGCGCGGAGCGAATCCTCGCGCAGGTACGCGTCGTGGTCCGGACGGTTGCCGACATAGTTAGCCGTGTGGTAGCTGTTCACGCCTTGGAACCCGCCTTGATAGCCTTGCGTCATTTGGCTCGTAGGCGTGTTCACTTGGTACGTTCCTTGGACGTTGTTCAGCGTGCCCATCGTTTGGCCGCGGTTCATGGCGTACGTGCTCGGACCCATGCTGTCTTCGCGGAGGTACGCGTCATGATCTTGGCGGTTGCCAACATAGTTCGACGTGTGGTAGTTCGACGTCATTTGCTGCTGCGGTTGATAGAACGATTGGACGTTGCCCGTCGGTTGGAACGTCTTCTGCATGCCGCGGTACTGCGACTGAACCTGCTGACCGAAGCCTTGCTGTTGCCCGAAGGAAGGTTGGTACGAATTGTACACGATGAATGTTCCTCCTTAGATGTCGTCTGGTCTCCCCCGACGGCGTGCGAACGCCTTCGTTGAAGCCTCTTTTATTTTGTCTAAGGGGGACAAAAATTATTATCGCGCAAATTATGCCTGATTTCGGTTCGGGCGGAGAATGGCGTCTTCGACCTTAATGCATCGATCCATGATGACCGTCATGCCGCCTTCGGAGGCGATGCGCGCCGCTTCCTCGCTGGCGATGCCGAGCTGGAGCCAGAGCGTTTTCGCCTTGACGGCGACCGCATCGGCGGCGATGGGCGGCGTATGCTCGGCGCGGCGGAACACGTTCACGATGTCGATCGGCTCCGGAATGTCGGCCAGCGACGCGTAGCCCTTCTGCCCGAGCACGTCTTCGCCCTTCGGGTTGACCGGGATAATCCGGTACCCGCGGTGCAGCATCGCCTCGGATACTTCGTACGCGGGGCGGTCGGGATTGTTCGTCAGCCCGACGACGGCGATAACTCCCGCTTGCTCCAAAATCGATTTGATCTGTTCTCTGCTCGGATTTTCGAAAGGCATGCGCGTCTCCTCCTTCTACTCCAAACGAATATCGGCGCCGAGCGCCTTCAGGTGATCGAAAAATTGCGGATACGACTTAGCGACGTGGTGAGCGTCGCGGATGACGAGCCCTTCCTCGGAGCGGAGGCCGACGACGGACAGCGCCATGATGACGCGGTGATCGTAGTGCGCGTCGATGACGACGCCGCCTTTCACGCCCTCGGGTTTGCCGTGGACGATGATTTCGTCGCGCTTCTCCTCGACGTTCGCGCCCGCCTTGCGCAGCTCCGTTAAGTAGTCTGTGATGCGGTCGCATTCCTTATAACGCAAATTTTCCACGTTGTAGAACCGGGACGTGCCTTCCGCGAAGACGGACGCCGCCACGCAGGCGAGCACCGCGTCCGTAAATTCGTCGCCGTCGAACTCGACCGCCCGCAGCTTGCCGTTGCCCTGCACGCGCACGACGCCGTTCTCGTGCGTCAGCGGCGCGCCCATCGCGCGGATGACGTCGACCGCCTTGCGCTCGCCTTGTTTGCTGTGTTCAAGCAGCCGGTGCACCGTCACGTCCGAGTTCGTCACCGCCGCCGCGGCCAAAATCGCCGCCGACCCCGGATAATCGCCCTGCACCGAGTAGTCGCCGCTGCGGTATTTCTGATTGCCGGGCACGCGGTAAAACATCAGATCGTCGCTCGCTTCGACCTCGATGCCGGCGTCGCGCAGCACCTCGAGCGTTTGGCCGACGACGATTTTCGATTTCAAATCGTGCAGCACCCGAATTTCGCTGTCTTCCTTAAGCAGCGGCGTCAGGAACAGCAGCGAGCTGAGAAACTGCGACGAGACGCTGCCGGACACTTGGATCGCGCCGCCCTTCGGGTCGCCGCCGTACACCGTAATCGGCAGCCGGCCGCCGTTGTGGTCGATGCGCACGTTCATCGTTTCCAGCGCGCGGATCAAGTCGTCGTGCGGTCGTTTGCCGAGCGAATCCGGATACGAATTGACGAACGTCACTTCCGGCAGGAGCGACGCGATCGACAGCAGGAAGCGCAGCACCGCGCCGGCGTTGCCGACGTTCAGTTCTTTGACGGGCTTCGGGCTGCGGCCGAAGCCGTGCACCGTCAGCACGTCGTTCGACTCCTCCAGCGTCGCGCCCAAATCCCGCAGGCAGCGGCGCATCGCGTCGCTGTCCTCGCTGTGCGCGGGAAACCGAATGCGGCTTACGCCTTCGGCGAGCGCCGCGACGAGCATATAGCGGGTCGTGTAATTTTTCGAGGATAACGCCTGCAGTTCTCCCTGCAGCCGAGGGGTCGGTTTTACGATGGCATCCATGGATAAACTCCTCTCTTGAACTAGAGAAAAATGTCAGCGCGCGATCCAGACGCCGGCGCCCGCCGCGGCGATCGACGCCGCGATCGTGACGGCGGCGTAGACGGCGGCTCGGCGGCCGGCCTGGGCGAGCAGCGCGGTTTCGACCGCGAACGTCGAGTATGTCGTATAGCCGCCTAGAACTCCGGCCGTAAGGCCGGCTAAGACGGCGGGGCTGACCGGCAGATCGCCGCCCGCGAGCCAGCCGAGCGCGAACGAGCCGGTGACGTTGACGGCGAGCGTCGCGTACGGCACGCGGCCGGGCCGGTTCCAGCGGAGCGCGGCGGCTCGAAGCGCTGCGCCGAGCGCGCCGCCGGCCGCCACGAAGACAAGGGCGAGCCAGCTCACGGCGCCGCCTCCCCGCGCCGGAGGGCGCCGAGGCGCAAACCCGCGCGGGCGAGCGGCGGGCCGACGGCCGCCGTCAGCGCGATATACGCCGCGGCGAGGCCGTACCGTTCGCCTTCGAGCATCGTCCACGCTTCCAGCCCGAAGGCGGACATCGTCGTGAATGCGCCGAGGAACCCCGCCGCCGCCGCTTGATACGCCGGGGACCGCTTGTCCCGGTCCGAAGCGCGCGCGTACAACCAGCCGAGCGCGAACGCGCCCGCCCCGTTGACGAGCAGCGTCGCGAACGGCCAAGGCCCGCCTGCGCCGGCGAACGCCTGAGCGACGCCCCAACGCGCCGCGGAGCCGAGCGCACCGCCCGCGGCGATCCACACGAAGCGCATGCGGCACCTCCGATTTGACTTGAAAAAATGCACGACGTAAGATGGTGGCAGATGTACGATCAAGACCACCCGCCTACGTCCCGTAGGCGAATTCGAAAGGAGCGATCCGCTTGAGCGGCATGCGATCGATCGAACCCGCCGAGGTTCGCCGCCGGCTTGACGCCGGGGAACAGCTCGTCATCATCGACGTGCGGGAAGACGAAGAGGTGGCCGCCGGTATCATTCCAGGCGCCCGCCATATCCCGATGGGGACGATTCCGGAACGGATGAGCGACATTCCGAAAGAGGGCGAAGTCATCCTCGTCTGCCGCAGCGGCAACCGCAGCGGCCGCGTCTACGACTACCTCGAGGCGCACGGCTACGCCAACACGAAAAACATGACCGGCGGCATGCTGGCCTGGGAGACGCTGTAAGCGTCCGCCGGGCGACCCGTCAGCGGGCGCCCGCCTCCCGCAATATCGTCTCCACCGTCTCCGCCACGCCGAGCTTCGACGTGTCGACGGTAAGAGACGCGAAATCGTACGCGTTCTTCCGCTCCTTAAGGAGCAGACGGACGCGTTCTTCTTTGTCGCCGGCGAGCAGAGGGCGATTCGCGTCGCCCCGCAGCCGCTCGATCAGCGCGTCGGCCGGCGCCGTCAAGGCGACGACGAAGCCGCCCCGCAGCATCGTCTCGCGGTTGAGCGGCCGAAGCACGGAGCCGCCGCCGGTCGAGACGATTTGCCGCTCGCCCGCCAGCACCTCCTCTAGCACGGCGCTTTCCGCGTCGCGGAAATACGCCTCCCCCTCCTGCTCGAACAGCTCGGGGATCGATCGAGCTTCCCGCTCGACGATTCGCTGATCCGTGTCGACGAACGTCCAGCCGAGCTTCTCGGACAGCGCGAGACCGACGGTCGTTTTCCCCGTTCCCATAAATCCGATGAGTACAATGTTGCGAAGTTCAGCCGTCAATTTCGGTTCCCGTCCTCATTTTTTAACACATCATACCATACGCCGCGCAGGGCGAACACCCCGAAAAAAGCCCGCCGCCCGCAGGGCGCGGCGCGGCAGGCGTCTATGCCGAAGTTATTGCATCCACTCGAAGTGGAACGTGCCTTCCTTGTCGACGCGCTCGAACGTGTGCGCGCCGAAATAGTCGCGCTGCGCCTGCAGCAGGTTCGCCGGCAGCCGCTCCGTCCGGTACGAATCGTAGTACGCGAGCGCCGACGAGAA